>JBATDO010000391.1:0-1734 GCA_049663505.1 Sphingorhabdus sp. | reverse complement strand
CAATCGGGTGCCCCATTCTCTTTGGAGCAAGCCGCAAGCGGTTGATCGGCGCGTTGTCGAATGAAGCACTTGTAGATGCCCGGCTCGGTGGGTCAGTTTTTCTAGCAATGAAGGCTGTTGAACAGGGCGCGCACATCGTTCGTGTCCATGATGTCTTTGAAACGGTGCAGGCTGTCCAGGTCTGGCGCGGGCTCCGCGATGCAGCACTGACTGCGCATACCTGACCTACGGGAGTTTGGCTGCATTGACCATTTGCGCAATCGGGTTGATCAGAACAGCTGAAATTGAGGATCAAGCGCATGATCGCGAAATATATTGTGGGATACATCGCAACTGGATTGGCCTTCGCACTGATTGATAGTGTTTGGTTACGTACGATGTATGCTCGGCTATATCAGCCCGAAATTGGCGAAATGATGATGAAAGGCGGCTTTCGGTTGGGGCCGGCCGTGACCTTTTATACGTTATATATACTAGGCATGATGATATTTGCAGTGGGGCCTGCATTTCATTCGGGGAGGTGGCAAACCGCTCTGTTGTGGGGCGCGCTCCTGGGGTTCTTTTGTTACATGACTTATGATCTGACAAACCACGCCACGTTGCGCCTGTGGAGCCTCAAAGTCACCGTTCTCGACATAATATGGGGTACGGTGTTGACTGGATTGGCTTCGACCGCTGGCTATTGGGTAACTACTGCCGTCATGGGCAGGAATTAGGCGACATCGCTGATCCCGAGATCTGCCAATTTTCGATAGAGCGTCGATCGGCCAATTCCCAGCCGGCGCGCCACTTCGGTCATTCGGCCTCGATAATGACCAATCGCCAAGCGGATGACATCGGCTTCTATTTCGTCAAGTGGACGCATATTCCCATCCTCTTCATACAAGGTGACGCCAATGCCGTCATTGCTGGCTCCGGTAGTCGCGTTGCCGTTGCCTGGCATGCCTACAGCGGCGGCTATTTGCGGGAATTCGTCTGGGGTGAGCGCATCGCGTTCGCAAAGCACTGCGGCTCTGAACAAGGCGCTTTGCAACTGCCGAACATTTCCAGGCCACCTGTAGTTGCGCAGCATCGTCAGTGCTTCATCCGTTATTCCAAGACTGCGCAGGCCTGGCTGGCTTGCCATTCGACCCAAGAAGTGTCGCGCTAGCGCAGGGATATCACTTGTGCGCTCGCGTAGGGGCGGAATGGTAAGTTGAACGACATTCAAGCGGTAGAACAGGTCTTCACGAAAATCGCCGCTAGACAACTTGTCAGCGAGATTCCCGTCACATGCTGATAGCAGCCGAACATCAATGCGGTAGCTATGCGCTGCCCCCAGGGGTTGAATTTCGTTCTGCGTCAACAGTCGAACGATGCGAACTTGAGTTTCCTGCGGAAGATGGTCAACCTCGTCAAGGAATACGGTGCCGCCTTCTGCTTGCTGTAAAATTCCTATACGCCTGTCAAAGGCACCGGCAAAGGCATCCTTCTCATGGCCGAACAAAACCGAATCGAGCAGATTGGGGGAAATGGCGCCACAATTTACCTTGAGGAATGGCAATTTCGCGCGGGGACTTGCCGCATGGATAGCGTCAGCAACGACTTCCTTACCCACGCCGGGTTCGCCTTCGATAAATATTGGCGCGCGACTGCGTGCTGCTTTTGCAGCGATTGCAAGAGCGGTGCGAAAAGCAGGCGCAGAACCGATAATTTCTTCAAAAGCCAGCGATTGCGAGATCTTTTCAGTGAGAG
>JBATDO010000390.1:0-5264 GCA_049663505.1 Sphingorhabdus sp. | reverse complement strand
GAAACCTTGAGGCTAGGACAATGAGCATTACCCCTGTTAATTCGCAGAATATCCCTGTGGTTGCGCCTTCCAATCCCAATTCTCAACTGGACCAGAACGCGTTCTTGCGCCTGATGACGACCCAGTTGAAGGCGCAGGACCCGTTCGACCCGGTCGATAACCAGGCAATGGTTGCACAGATGGCCCAGTTTTCAAGCGTCGCTGGCATTTCAGAAATGAACGTCTCGCTCAAGAGCATCGCCGACCAGATCTCCGAACAGACGAGCTTGCTGCAGGACATCAGGACGGCAACCTCGCCGGCCGTGTGAGCCCCATAATTTCAACGCCATTCTAGACTGATGGAGAATATCAATGTCATTTTACACGTCACTTTCGGGCCTCAAGGGTGCCCAGACCGATCTCTCGGTTGTTTCCAACAACCTCGCCAATGTCGGCTCGACCGGGTTCAAGAAGAGCCGGGCGCAATTTGGTGACCTTTTCGCAAGTGCCCCTACCCAGACGACGCGCATGGTTGCAGGCCAGGGAACCCGGTTGAACGGCGTCGTCCAGCAGTTCACGCAAGGAACGCTTGAAGCATCTGACAAGACGCTCGACCTTGCCATTGCCGGTGAAGGCTTCTTTGTCGTCAAGGGTGACCCTCCAAGAGCGGCAGTCACTTACACGCGAAACGGGGCCTTCCAGGTGAACGCCAACCGCAACGTGGTCGACACCACGGGTTCGACCCTGCAATTGCTGCCGGTTGACGCGTCAGGCAACGTGACCTCGACCAACCTTGCCGACGCAGTTCCTTTCACGCTGCCTGCCAGTTCGCCAAGTGATCCAAACGTGGCGCTGGTGAACGTATCGGTTGGTATCGACGGCCTGGTAACCGCGACCTATGCAGACGGCACCGCTGAATCGCTCGGCAAGGTTGCAATGGCAAGTTTCACAGCACAAGAGGGCTTGCGTCCAGTTGGTGACAGCCACTGGCAGTCAACCGGCGACAGCGGCCCCCCCTCGATCAACGCTGCAACCAACGGTCCGCTTGGCACCATCCGGTCAGGCGCGCTTGAACGCGCCAATGTCGACGTGACCGAGGAACTGGTGGCACTCATTGCAGCACAACGCAATTTCCAGGCGAATGCCAAGGCGATCGAGACCGCTTCCAACATCACCCAGTCGATCATGAGCATCAG
The DNA here is from genome assembly GCA_049663505.1 of Sphingorhabdus sp. Taxonomy (GTDB): domain Bacteria; phylum Pseudomonadota; class Alphaproteobacteria; order Sphingomonadales; family Sphingomonadaceae; genus Sphingorhabdus_B. The sequence goes on along the minus strand of JBATDO010000390.1, from coordinate 4,089 downwards.
ATAGGATAAGATATGGATCGCCTGATCTATACCAGCCTGACCGCGATGCGCGGTTCGATGGCCCGGCAAACGGCAGTGGCAAACAATCTTGCCAATGCCCAGACACCCGGTTTTCGTGCCGACATCGCCGAGGCGCAGTCGCTGTGGCTCAAGAGCGACGGTACAGCGCTCGATACACGCGCGATGGCGTCAGAAGAGGTCGTGGCCGCCGACATGCGCGGCGGCACGGTCAGCCAGACCGGGCGAGATCTCGACATCGCGATTGGCGGCGACAGCCTGCTTGCTGTCCAGTCTGCCGATGGCGACGAGGCCTATACCAGGCGGGGTGACCTGCAACTGACCGAAGGCGGACTGCTTATCACCGGCGACGGCAGGCCCGTCCAGGGCGGCCAGGGCCCGGTCAGCATACCCCCGGCCGACAGCATCTCGATCGATGCTGAAGGGCGAATATTCATCGTACCCGCAGGCGGCGACCCTTCGCAGCCGCAAGAGGTAGACAGGCTGAAGCTCGTGGCTCCAGCCGGCAGTGACATCGCCAAGGGACTTGATGGATTATTCAGGGTCAAGGGCGGCGGAACGCTGCCCGATGATCCAGACGCCAGGGTGACCAGCCGGTCACTCGAAGGATCGAACGTGGCTGCAACCGAAGCGCTGGTGGAAATGATCGAAGCCAGTCGCTCCTGGGACGCCCAGCTCAAGATCATTGGTGATGCCCGCGACAATGATGCCGCGACCACCAATCTGATGCAATTATCGCAATAAGGAACAGGACATGACAAACGGAGCACTCAACGTCGCGCGGACTGGTCTCGATGCCCAGAACACCCGCATGCAGGTGATCGCCAACAATCTTGCCAACGTGAACACGGTCGGATTCAAGCGGGACCGGGCAAGCTTCGAAACGCTTGCCTACCAGGCAGTCGTAGCCCCTGGCGCGCCGTCTTCGGGCGAGAACCGCTATGCCATCGGCCTCAACCTGGGAAGTGGCGTACAGATGACGGGCACCGCTCGTATCGACACGCAGGGCTCGATGATGACAACGGGCAATGCGCTCGATCTTGCCATCGAGGGCGCAGGTTATTTCCAGATCCAGATGCCCGATGGCCGGACAGGCTATACCCGTGCCGGTGACTTCAACCTGTCTGCTGAAGGCACCATCGTGACCACTGACGGCATGCCGGTGCAACCACAGATCCAGGTACCTGAAGGTGCCACTGCGGTAACGATCGGTGCAGATGGTACCGTGTCGGCGCAGGTTGCAGGCCAGGCAGAGGCGACAGAATTGGGACGGATCGAGATTGCACGTTTTGTCAATCCCGCCGGTCTCCAGTCGATCGGGAACAATCTTCTCGTCGAGACAGGTGCCTCGGGGGCTCCGCAGGTCGGAGCGGCCGGCGAAGAGGGGCGCGGCTCGATGCGATCGGGGTCACTTGAAGGCTCCAACGTCAATGTCGTCGAGGAGCTGGTCGACATGATCGAGACGCAGCGCGCCTATGAAGTGAACAGCAAGATGATCCAGTCAGCCGAAGAAATGATGCGCAATGCTACACAAAATCTCTAGGCCGACGCTGCTGTTGCTGCTGCTTGCAACGACGAGCGCGGTACAGGCCAAGCAGAAACCACCGCCCGAGGTCTTTGACGCGACACCGGTGCCGGTTGCCGAGACCATCCCGGTTCCCAATGGTTCGATCTACCAGGCCGGCGGCTATGCCGCCCTGACTTCTGGCCTGCGCGCTTCGCGGGTTGGAGATGTCCTCACGATCACGCTGCAGGAACGGACCAATGCCGGTATCACCAATTCAACGGGCACGAACCGTTCCGGAAATATCGGCCTTTCACCGCCGTCTTCGGGTCCGCTCAGCCTTATTTCTTCGACAGATGTTAATATGGGCGGCGATCAGTCGTTTAAAGGAAAAGGCGATACCGTTCAATCGAACAGCCTGACCGGAGAAGTGAGTGTGACCATAGCTGCAGTCTATCCAAATGGAACAATGCTGGTGAAGGGCGAGAAGCGCCTTGCGCTCAACCGCGGTGACGAAATCGTCCAGTTCTCGGGCATTGTCCGTTCTGCCGACATAACGTCGGACAACCGCGTGCCTTCATGGCGCGTGGCCGATGCCAAGATCAACTACCGCGGCAGGGGCGACGTCGCTCGAGCCAGCCGGCAAGGCTGGTTGCAGCGTTTCTTCTCCGTAATCAGTCCATTTTGAGGCTATCTGCAATGCCTGACAACGCCCATCCGATCACACGCTATCTCGCCTCTGGCTGGTGCCGTCTGCATGTTGCAGCGGCATCCTTTGCGCTTGTCCTGTGTGCCGTGTTCTTCGCAAGCCCCGCGCATGCAGAACGGATCAAGGACATCGGGCAGTTTCAAGGCCTGCGCGCCAACCAGCTCACAGGCTACGGCATCGTCGTGGGGCTTGCCGGTACAGGCGACGACAGCCTCGATTATGCAACACAGGGCGCAAAAGGCACGATGGCACGCTTTGGCATGACATTGCCTGCCGGCATCAATCCAGCATTGAAAAATGCCGCTGCAGTCATCATCACGGCTGACCTGCCGCCTTTTGCCAAGCCCGGCCAGCGCCTCGACATCACCATATCGGCCATGGGCAAGGCCAAGTCGCTGCGTGGCGGCACGCTCGTGCTCGCACCACTTTACGGCGCCGACGGGCAGATCTACGCCATGGCTCAGGGCAATATCGTTGTCGGTGGCCTGGGTGTCCAGGCAGCCGACGGGTCAAAGCTGTCGGTCAATGTGCCTTCGGCCGGTCGGATCGACGGCGGAGCATCGGTCGAGCGAGCAGTCAGCACCGGGTTTGAACTGAGCGACACGCTCACGTTGAACCTCGTACGCCAGGACCTCACCAATGCCGGCCTCGTGGCCGATGCAGTCAACCGCATTTTTGGTCCCGGTACCGCACAGCTCATAGACGGCGCATCGATCAGCATCGCAGCACCCAAAGCCGTTGACCAGCGCGTCCGGATGATGGCCGCGATCGAAGCCCTCGAAATCTCTCCATCGGCGCCACCTGCAAGGGTGATCGTCAATGCGCGGACTGGTACGGTCGTGATCAACGGTGCGGTGAGGGTTGCGCCTGCAGCTGTCAGCCACGGCAAGTTGACCGTCAAGGTCGACGAGAAGCCGACCGTCGTGCAGCCAGCGCCTTTCAGCCGCGGCGAAACGACCATTGAACAGAATAGCACGATCAGCGTCGAGGAAGAACGCAAGCCCATGCACCTGCTCGACAAGGGCACGTCGCTCACCAGCATCGTGAAGGCGATCAACCGGATCGGGGCATCTCCTGGCGACCTTGTCGCAATCCTCGAGGCGCTGAGCCAGGCTGGTGCGCTGAGTGCGGAGTTGATCATCATATGACACAACCGATTGGATCTGTTGGCACAAATATGCCGACCACCAAGTCCGACCCCTCGCTGCGCAAAGCAGCCGAGGGGTTCGAGGCCGTCCTGGTGCGCCAGATGATATCGACGATGCGCAAGGCCAAGTTGGCTGACGCGATGTTCGGCTCGAGTGCAACCGACAGCTTTCGCGAACTGGCCGATGCCAAGACCGCTGACAGTATCGCAAAGCTCGGCAGTTTTGGCATAGCCGACCTGATCGAACGGCAATTATCCCCTCCTGGAGGCAAAAAACCATGAGCGACCTGCTTTCCATTGGTGCGTCGGGTATCAAGGCTTATGGCAGGGCCTTGGCTACCGTTGGCGACAATATCGCTAATTCACAAACTGTTGGCTATGCCAGGCGGACAATCCAGCTGGAAGAAGCACGGGCATCAGGTGACCTGGTTCTTTACCGCAACAACCTGCGTCCAGGTGGCGTCGCCATTGGCGGGGTCGTGCGCGCGGTCGACGAATGGCTGGTGGCAGAAGCCCGGATCTCGTCGGGAGACGCTGGCCGCAACACGGCACGCCTGGAATGGATGGATGTCACCGAACGCGCGCTGGATGACGGCGTGGACGGTGTTGGCGCCAACATGACGGCCATCTTTACAGCCGCCGACCAGCTGAGCGCCAATCCGGCTGATGCAACGCTTCGGGCCTCGTTTCTGCAAGCGGTGGACAACACCG
>JBATDO010000389.1:0-1837 GCA_049663505.1 Sphingorhabdus sp. | reverse complement strand
GCCATGGAACGACCGGCAAATCTCAAATCCTGGTGATCCGAGACGCACTTTAAATGTAAATGGACGGCCGGTTTCGATTAACCGATCAAAGGTCTTGAACGGCTGCTCTGTTAGCGGAAGCAGCGCCTTCTCCCGCAGCATGTCGCTTTGTGAATGAAGCACAGTAATCTGGCATATCCGTCCCCATCAAATTTTTCCTAACACTACGAAGCTCGTGATCAATTTGATTGGGAGAGGGAAGGGCGCTTCGCGTTTTTGAGCTGTGATGTGCCGAATGGCGGAGCATCGGCTCAATCATCAGGAGTGTTATCATGATCCAGTCAATTCCATTGAATAAGCTCGTTCCAAGTCCACGGAATGTCCGGAAGTATACAGACCCGAAAGCCGACGCCGAACTAAAAGCCAGCATAGCAGCACAAGGGTTGTTGCAAAATCTCATCGTCCGGCCCGCCAAAAAGGGTATGTTTGAAGTTGAGGCAGGCGGCCGCCGACGCACAGCACTATTGGCACTAGCCGACGACAAAGCCGTTTCCCGCAATATGCCAGTTACATGTCTTGTGGTTGGGGGTGATGAGACATCGATCCGCGAAGTCAGTCTTGCCGAAAACTTCCACCGTCTCGCAATGAACCCCGCAGATGAAGCCCAAGCATTCGCCAGCATCATTGAATCTGGCGCAAGTGTTGAAGATGTGGCGCGCCGATTTGGTCAGACGACGCGGTTTGTGGAAGGCAGACTTCGGCTCGCATCCTTGGCGCCGGTCGTTTTCGAGGCGCTTGCTGCCGGTGAAATCACGCTCGACATTGCCAAGGCATATGGTGCGACGTCGGACCAAGCTGTTCAGGAACGCGTGTTTGAGGATGCTTCCAAAGCCTGGTATGCCAGTTCACCCGACAGCATCCGTCGGATGGTGCTCAATTCCACTGTCCACGGCTACGATCCGCGCGCGCGTCTGGTCGGCAAAGATGCCTATGTCGCTGCTGGGGGCCGAATTGACCGCGAACTGTTCGATGACGAAGACAGCGAAAGTTGGTCCGATATTGCACTCCTTGAACAGCTGGCGACCGCCAAAATGACTGAAATTGCAGCCTGTCTTGCATCGGAAGCGGGCGTCGCGTGGGTTAAGCCGACCTTGGAAAGCTATGTGACGCATGATGTCACTGAAGGCTTGCAGCGCGTTCCGACGTCCGAGTTGCCTCTGACCGAAGCTGAAATCGAACGGCTGAGCGAACTCGATCTAGCTTATGATACCGCTGCCGAAATCCTTGAGGATGAAGACGCCGATGAAGAGGCAATCCGTGCTGCGGAAATCAACATATGCGAGATCGATGCAGAAACCACAGCCATTCGTAATCGTCCGCAGATCGTCGATCCTGATATCAAAGCCAATAGCGGATTGATCCTGACGCTTGGCCGTGACGGCGCGCCTGTTCTACAGCCGCAATATTATGCCGACACCGATGTCGTTCTGGGTGACGACGACACTGTTATCACCGTTGTCACAAGCGAAGGCAGCCCAAAATCCAAGCGGGCGGCAATGTCGCAGCGGCTTGTGGACGAACTGGCAATGCAGCGCCGTGACGTCCTGGCTCTTCATGTCGCAAGCGATCCGGGTATTGCCCTCGATCTGTTTGTGTTTGCGCTAGCTGATGCTGACACGACGCGCGTCGGACCAACGCCAGGCCTAACGATCCGCGGAGCGGCTGCATCAGGTCCGGCGCATGGATTTGTCGCCCATGATGCTGCAGCAACCGCTTCGCTTGCCGAACTGCGTTCTGCGCTCGATGAAAGTTGGCGAGCAGGCGACACGGTAACAGTCCGATTCGACCTGTTCCGCAG
>JBATDO010000388.1:0-2951 GCA_049663505.1 Sphingorhabdus sp. | reverse complement strand
AGTCTGGCGGTTCCTGATAGTCCGTGTTGCATCACGACATATCCACAGGGCTGAGACCGACGCGCCGCATGGCTGCGTCGAACGGATCGACGGGGCCCGCGACGAAGCTCAGCCTCTCGCGGCCGAGCGCGTGTTCGATGGTGAGCTGGTATCCGGGGAGCGCCTGCCGCCGCACGATGTCGCGAAGCTCGAAGGCGAAGCGTTTGGGCGGCGACAGTGCGCCTGACTTCATGTGGAGGTGCTGGAAGTCGAAGCTCCAGCCACCCTTCTGCTTGCCGCCGTGCTTGCGCACCAGGCGGTAAAGCCAGCGCTCCAGTCCGCCAGTCAGCGCGAAATATGCAGGGTCGATGGTCAGCACCAAGGCCTGATCAATCACCCCCTCGTAAAACCAGTCGGGGACGATCATCTCGATCCCGAGCGCGCGGCCCGAGCCGTCGAGCCGCTCTTTCCATTCGTTGATCCACGAAAAACGGTGTCGCCGTCGGCTTCCGAGCTGGCGGATCGAGGTCGCGATCGTGGTCGATTGCAGGCGATCCAGCCCGGCCTTCAGTCGCTCATAGCTCGCCTTGCCCGTCCCACGCCGAGTGAAGGCGAGGATTTCATGCGGGGTGGCAGCGATCAGCCGCGATGTCGGGCGGCCCATGTCGCGTGCTTCGACGATCTGGCTCGCGACCCAGATGAGGACGTCGGCGTCCCAGATGGTCGCCATGCCATGTTCTGCCGTCGCCTCGACCAGGATCGAAACTTCGCCCATCCGGAAGTCGATCGGTCGCACCCTCTTCGATTTGGCGAGGCTGAAGAAGGGCCATGCCATCAGATCCTGCGCGTCGCGGGCGGCGATGTCGCCGCCGGCGCTAACGAACAGGTCGAGTTGCTGTCCCAGGACCGAAAAGGGGGAAGTACGGCGCATCGATCCCACTCAGCGCCGCACTGGCGGAGTATAGCCGTCCATCCGCCGTGCGGGATGGACCACGCCCTTGCCCGGATCGCTGGTTGAACGGCGAAGGCCGAGTTCGGCCCAGGCATCGAGATCGGTGATCGAGTAAACGATCCGTCCGCCAAGCTTGCGGTAAGCCGGGCCAGTCCCGAAGCAGCGATGCTTTTCGAGCGTGCGGGCGGACAAGCCCAGATGCACAGCGGCATCGGGCGTCCGCAGGAAGCGGGCTATTACGGGTGTGGGTCTGGCATCCATTGGCTGACTCCGCTCAGGTTCGGACACAGCGGCGGGCTGCAGCTGGTTGCGGAGATCAATGGCGAAGACAGAAAGGCAGGAGGGAGTGACAGATTTGGGGGTGCGAAAATTGTCACCCCTTGGTGCGGGTCATTCGTGCCGGAGCAACTTGCGATATCCGCCGTCCACCATGCGGCGCGCTTCGGCGATCAGCCGGAGCACGTGCCGCCTTTCGCCCGATCCCTTCCAGATCGCACCGACAAGCGGGCGATGGCCCCGAAAGACAAGGCCAAAGGCGAGGTCGCGCGAGGAGGCACCAGCCTCCAGCGCATCGTGAACTTGCAGGAGCTGGGTATGGCGCGCGCGTTGGTAAGCGGAAGGCATGAATATCCGATCCGGCATCAGACGGTCGCTGTGTATCGCCCGGTCGAAGCGGGCCGCAGCGGCAAGCCGGATGGCTGTACTTTGATCATGGAGGATAATCAGACATTCGGGACACATGGATGGCACGGGGCGCAGGCAAAGGCGAAGCCGAGCAATTCCCTGTGCGATGACCATGTGGTGTTCGCTATTGGAAATTGCTTCCGCCAGTGGCTCACAGTCGGACGGAAGTGATACTGCTGCCTCTATATCGGCGGTTGCCAACACAACGACGTCGGGCGCTTCTGCTGGGGACCACAGGGCTGGTGCTGTTCTGGGATCGGATTCGGGCGCAGTGGGGAAAGCAAAGGCCCCACCGCCCGGCCAGGCCCTCCCGCTCTATCAGCTCAACGTCGGGGCGTGCAGCGACACGTGCTTCGGTTTCTGCATAGTCGCTGCGGTAGTCAGGATTGCGCTGCAGATACTCCTGCGCAAAATCCGCATAGTCATGATGTCGATACTGATCAGCGGTCGATGGTGACCGCCATGACGAACCATCGGACATAAAGACCCCTGCAATGCACAGGCGAAAAGGCCAAGCCTCAAGTCTTTGTTCATCAAGGATAAGCCGCAAGTAACCAATGGTGCGGGATATTGTGCGCGAGTCTGTAGTAAAAACTCACAATCGATTACGGTCTTGTCCGAGCTATTCGTTGCGAATCAGTGTTTTCGCGACATTTCAAGTAGATGGCGATAGCCTCGTGTCGTCATCCAGCGCGCGCGTTCAAGATGGCTGTGATGCACCAAGCGCGCGCGATCAGGCTCTTCGACAGCGTCGAGCTCGAAGATGATTTGAGCGGCTTCGCGCCAGTCAGCCCCTTCGTCGTCAGCATCAAGTAACCGTAAATACGTGACAAAATGGCGTTCGTCATAAGCCGTGATACGATCATCGGCTGGTGGGCGGTCCTCAAATGGCGGTGTCGTCATGGGACGAGCCTTCGTTTCGACTCGTTTTGCATGCCGTTACACATAGCACGAAGTTCCTCCGATTTGGAGAAATCTTGGCTTATCCGATTGCTCGCACGACGATGTTCGGCATTTGGCATAAGTGGGAGTCGTCTCGAGATTAAGTCTGACGGTCAGTGTGGCTACTTACCGCGTATTATAATACGTAGCACGGAGATACGCGACCGGTTTCTAAGCTATGGATGGATATCCGTAAATTGTTCGGCGCAAATGTGCGTCATTACCGTCTGGCAGCGGGCCTCAGCCAGGAAGCGGTTGCCGAACGGATGGACGTTGATCGCGCTCATGTGAGCCTAATCGAGCGCGGTGCGCAAAATGCCACACTCCTCACGGTCCACGAGGCTGCGCAGGCGCTTCAAGTGAAGCCTGCCGACCTTCTCGCCGATCCGCCCGC
>JBATDO010000387.1:0-13506 GCA_049663505.1 Sphingorhabdus sp. | reverse complement strand
GCCGCCCAGGCCCGGAATTTCCATGGGCGAAGATGCCGCATCTGCCACTTCGATTTCGATTTCAACGTCGTCCATGTGCCGGTCGTTGATGCGTTGCCGAAATGCTGCGCGCGTAGCCTCGCTGGCTGTATCGCCTGCCAACGCCTTCAACAGGCGGTCCATAGCTGCCGCCTCGGCGGCATCGCGCACATGTGTTCGCCTACGGTCCTTTTCCAAGCGCACGGCTTCTTCTGCCAGGTCCCGTGCAATCTGTTCGACGTCGCGGCCGACATAGCCAACTTCTGTGAACTTGGTTGCCTCAACTTTGATAAAGGGAGCATCGGCCAGCCTTGCCAGGCGCCGGCTGATCTCGGTCTTGCCGCAGCCGGTGGGGCCTATCATCAAGATATTCTTGGGCGTCACCTCATCGCGCAGATCCGCTCCAAGCCGTTGCCGACGCCAACGGTTGCGAAGCGCGACAGCCACTGCCCGTTTTGCATCTCCCTGACCGATGATATGTTCGTCCAGAGCTGCCACAATGGCCTTTGGTGTCAGCGAAGCACTCATTGCACGCTCTCCAAAATCTCGACGGTCAAGTGGTCGTTTGTGTAAACGCAGATTTCCGCGGCAACTCGCATTGCCTTGCGCGCCATCGTCTCGGCATTTGATTCATATTCCATCAAGGCACGCGCGGCGGACAAAGCAAAATTTCCTCCAGAGCCAATAGCTGCAATGCCGTCATTGGGTTCCAATACATCGCCATTGCCGGTCAGGATGAGCGTGACTTCCTTGTCCGCCACAATCATCATCGCTTCGAGATTGCGAAGATATTTGTCCGTCCTCCAGTCCTTGGCCAGCTCGACTGCAGCTCGCATAAGTTGCCCGCGATGCTGTTCCAACTTGCGCTCAAGTCGCTCGAACAAGGTGAACGCGTCGGCCGTGGCACCAGCAAATCCAGCAATTACAGAGCCGTCATGAAGTTGCCGCACCTTCTTCGCATTGGGTTTCATGACGGTCTGACCCATTGAGACCTGTCCGTCGCCTGCAATTACCACCTGACCATTCTTTCTCACAGAAAGGATCGTGGTGCCGTACCAAGTCGAGGCGTTGCTATGATTGTTTTCGCTCATGGGGCAGATATGGGCTGCGACATAAAAAAGCGCAAGGGAGGGCAGGGACTTACACGGCCATTAGAGGGAATCACGATCTCCCAATTGTCTCTCCCACGCAAGTGCATCGCTGACGATCTGGTCGAGGTCATCATAATTCGGTCGCCATCCAAATCGGCTTACAATTGCACGATTATCAGAAATCAGTGCATCAGGATCGCCTGCTCGGCGGTCCTCCATTTTTCGTTCAAGCTTGTTGTTGGTGACCCTGTCAACTGCATCCAGGACCTGCATGACCGAATAGCCGTGGCCATAGCCGCAATTGAGCGTGTGACTCGTGGCTGGATCAGCCATCAGCGCTTCAAGCGCGATTACATGTGCGGCCGCAAGGTCGCTTACATGGATATAATCACGGACACCCGTGCCATCTTCGGTTGCATAATCGGTCCCAAAAACGCTGACTGAATGCCGCTTTCCCAGTGCCGCTTCGACAGCAATCTTGATGAGATGGGTAGCGCCAACGGTAGATTGTCCGCTCCGCCCCTTGGGGTCAGCACCGGCCACGTTAAAGTAACGAAGTGCGCAATAGTTAAAATCATGTGCCGCCGCGACATCTCGAAGCATCATTTCAGTCATTAACTTGGAAGTGCCATAAGGATTTATTGGAATGGTCGGCATATCCTCTCTCACCGGACTTTCGTCAGGAATCCCGTAAGTGGCTGCAGTCGATGAGAAAATCATGTGCTTTACGCCGCTGGAGATTGCCGTTTCAATTAGCGCACGGCTTTTTGCGGTGTTGTTATCGTAATATTTGAGCGGATTCGTAACTGACTCAGGTACAACGACAGATCCAGCGAAATGCAAAATGGCAGCAATATTCTGCTCGCTTATTATCCTTGCGACCAATTCCGAGTCGGAAATATCTCCCACGTAAAATGGAATTTCGTCTGCGACCGCCCACCGAAAACCTGTCACCAGATTGTCGACCACCACCGGATTATGGCCCGCGTCGGCCAGCGCCAAAACGGCATGACTGCCGATATACCCAGCGCCGCCGGTAACTAAAACATTTTGATTTTGGATCATGAACTGGATTTCCGTGAACGAATGAGGGCATGGCCTCCATGGTGCGCTCCTCTTGCGTAACGGCAGCAGAAAACACCATGCAGATCAAAAAAAAGGCGGCCCTGAAGCCGCCCTTTTAAACTTTGAAACCCGCTGAAATCAAGGGCTTGTAGGCGCGTCGTCGTCGTTACCAGCAGCAATTACGATGCCGCCGATGACTGCAGCAGCAGCAAGAACAGCGATGATTACGCCGCTTCCGCCACCGATTTTATTTTCTTCCGAGGTTGCTGCGCCTACGCGCTTTACCTTGGAAGCGCCAACTGCCTTAGCAGCAGGCGACAAAGACTGGGCCATTACAGGGGCGCTTACAAGCGAAGCGGCCGCAATAGCAGCGAGAGAAATTTTACCGAAACGCATTATTGTGCTCCTTTTTTGCGAAGTGCGTTGCACTCAGCGGTTCTTTTGCACAATGACTGCCCTAATTCAAGTATTGAAATCGGTAATCGACGCAAAATTATCTCAATTTATCGGAGTGTTGCATATTTCATACAATTGAGCGCTAATATTAAGACAAAGATGCGTAGCAGTCTCGAATTTCGAGCTTCTACCGAGAGGGCGATAGACCAATGAAGATTGCAATTCACCAAATGTGTAGCGGCGTGAACTTCCTTGAAAATACAGCAAAGATGGCGAATTCGATCCAGAAGGCAGCAGATGAAGGAGCGGCGATGTATTTCGCCCCGGAAATGTCTATCCTGCTGGACAGCAATCGCAACAGGTCACGAGACCAAATTGCGACTGAAGCACGATCAACTGCGCTGGAGATGATGCAACAGGCTGCAAAAGCGGCTTCGATCTGGGTTCATCTGGGTTCCATGCCAGTACTGCATGATGATGGAACAGGTCGGTACGCCAACAGGTCTTTCATCATCGACAAGCTGGGACAGATACGGGGACGCTACGACAAGATCCATTTGTTCGATGTAGACTTGTCATCAGGTGAGAGCTGGCGCGAATCTTCGGCATATCAAGGGGGCAGCGAGGTGGTCATCGTCGATACGCCGATAGGTCCAATGGGACTGAGCATATGCTATGATTTGCGCTTCCCCGATCTCTACAGCCAGTTGTCCAAATCGTTCGTCAACGCCTTGGCCGTGCCCGCGGCATTTACTGAGCAGACTGGCAAGGCGCATTGGCATGTGTTGCTCCGTGCCCGCGCGATCGAGGCGGAGGCCTTTGTAATTGCTGCGGCACAATCCGGTCGGCATGAAGATGGTCGGCACACTTATGGCCATTCGCTCGTAGTCGATCCATGGGGTGAAATCATTCTCGACATGGGTGCAGGAGAGGGGCTCGGTTTTGTTGAAATTGACTTGAAGCGAATAGAGGAAACAAGGCGCCAGATTCCAGTGCACAAGAATCGTAAGGACATCCCGCAAACTGTCACGCGCTATTGATCGTTTGCCGGGACATGTGTCGCTCACGCCAAATGATAATCATCCCGGCCGCGATGACGATCGGAGCACCTAACCAAATGCCTGGATCCAGCGGTTCCCCGAAGATGACCATGCCGAACAGAACCGACCAGATAATACCAGTATAGTCCATTGTCGAAACCGCCGCGACCGAGGCATGCCGCATGGCCGATGTGAGCAGCAACTGGGCTACTGCGCCGGCCAGGGCCAACCCCGCAACGATGCTCCAGCTCTGTGCGTCATGACTGCGCGCAACGAACAGCATCCCGATTCCAAGCGGCACAAGTGATGTCAGGCTAAACCAGAAAACGATCGCGCCCGCGCTCTCCTGCCTGGACATGTTGCGTAGCTGGATGAGGACACCTGCGGTGAGTAATGCACCCGCTAGGGCCACCCAAAGACCCGGGTCTGGCGCTGCAATGCCGTCTGGTCGGATAACAACCAGAATGCCAGCAAAGCCGAGAAATATGGCCCCCCACCTGTAACGTCCGGTGGGCTCTCCCAAAAGCAGGGCTGCCAGCAGGGTTGCAAAGATTGGGGTCGCAAAGCTGATCGTGGTCGCCTGTGCCATCGGGAGCATGAGCATCGCCAGAAAATTGAGTGCCATTGCACATAACCCCAGGCCTGTCCGAAGTGCATGCGCACCAGGCCGCCTGGTCCTGATATCCGCCAGCTTTCCTGACCACCAAAGCCATAGAACCACGACAGGCAATCCGGCCAGTTGGCGCCAAAAGAGGCTTTCGACCACATGCACACCGTGATCACCTGCCAGTTTCACCAGCGCAAACATGATTCCCAAAGCGACTATTGCTCCCAGTCGCAGCATGATTCCCAGCAGCGGCCGGGGAGCTGCGCTATCGACTTGGTTGATTAATATCGGCGGTGTGAGCGGGCCTGGCATGTCGCATGCCCTATGCCAAGCAGGGGCACTTGACCATCTTCATAACGCCCGCCAAATGAACCCGATGTCTATCTTGACGACGCTATATTGGACCAACAATTACTGGGCGGGAGTTTCTTGCCTCGCAGCGCTGACGACATTTGTCAGCATCATGGCAGACCGACGTCGAAATCGCCGTTCCAATATAGATGCCGTCGGTTTCATGCCTTGGACGGCGATCACGATCATGGCGGTATTGGCGACCGTTCTGGCGGCAGCGTTCGCGATCAAGACTGCTTAACCCGGTTTCTAGCCCAGGCACGCCTCGAGGAAGGGCTGGTCAAATCCAAACTGCCGTGCCTTTTCCAGCGTATATGGTCGAACACCGCCCGCAACCCATTCGCCGTGAATCTTGCCGTCTGCATCCTCGTCACGATATTCGAACTTGAACAGATCCTGCGTGACGATCACATCACCTTCCATCCCGATAACCTCGGTAATCTGGGTCGTGCGACGCGAACCATCGCGCAGGCGCTTGACCTGCACGATCAGGTCGACAGATTCCGCGATCTGGCGAGAGATGGCTTCCTTGGGAATCTTCACATCACCCATCAGAATCATGTTTTCCATGCGGCCAAGACATTCACGCGGATTGTTGGCGTGAAGTGTGCACATGGAACCATCGTGTCCGGTATTCATCGCTGCGAGAAGGTCGAAGCATTCTGCACCGCGAATTTCGCCCAGGATGATGCGGTCAGGTCGCATGCGCAAGGCGTTCTTCACGAGATCACCGATCGTGATGGCGCCGTCGCCTTCAAGATTTGGTGGGCGAGTTTCGAGTGGCAGCCAGTGCGGCTGCTGCAGTCGAAGTTCGGCCGCGTCTTCAATCGTCAGTACACGCTCACCTGGATCAATCATCTTCGACAGCGCATTGAGCATGGTCGTTTTACCCGAACCCGTGCCCCCTGAAATCACGATATTCATACGACAGGCACCAGCGATTTTGAGTGCGGTCGCCATAGGTTCGCTCATCGAACCGAAACCCTTGAGCATGTCGATGGTAATGGGCTTTTCGGAGAATTTACGGATCGAGATTGCCGTTCCGCGCAACGACAAGGGCGGAACAATGACGTTCACACGACTGCCGTCCTTGAGCCGGGCATCAGCCAGCGGCGTAGTCTGGTCAACCCGCCTGCCTACCTGGTTCACGATACGCTGCGCAATCTGGAACAGATGCTCCTCGTCGCGAAACTGGATCGGGGCGATCATCAACTTGCCCTTTTTTTCGATATAAGTCTGCAGCGGACCGTTGACCATGATATCAGAGATATCAGGATCGCTTAGTAGCTCTTCGAGGGGGCCAAATCCAAGCAGCTCGTCGACAAGCACTTTTTCCAGCGCGAACTGCTCACGGCGGTTAAGGGTCAGCTTCAATTCCGCCAGCACTTCCAATATGATTGGTCGGAATTCCTCTGTCAGTTCCTCCTTGTTGAGCGAGGCTGCAGCCTCTGGATCCACTCGCTCAAGCAAACGCGGCAAAACCTGCTCTTTTATTTTGTGAACAGAAGCCTCGAACCCTTGTGGTCCTTCCTCGACGGCATTGACGGCCGTTGCGCGGTCTGAAAGGCGCGACATGGCTTCTTGCATCGCCGTTTGCGGCACGCCGACATTTCCACCAGGCAATTCAACCGAGTTGATCGGTGGAAACTGTTCGCCACCGGCAGGTTCGACTTCATTTTGCGGCGCGGGTGGCGCAAAATGGTGGTTGTTGCCTGGATGGGCTGATCCGCCACCCGTCATCGGACGGGCAACGCCAAAAGCTGGGCGTCCTGCAGTTAGGCCTGGTTTTTTGCCGAATGCGCTCACAGCTTTATCGCTCCAATTGGTTCTTGTTCAACGAACGATCTTGCTAGCTGGAAATGGTGAATAAATTGGTAATGCCGCAATCGTGGAGCCTGTGCCAAGCGAACTGAATGCGGCTTCCCTCAGGGGCACCGTCCTTCTAGGAGCGTTGGCAGAATCGGGGATTTAACATTGACTGCACCTTCGGCCCGGTCCGGCCTCCTATTTGCCCTTTGCGGGTTTGCGCTGCTCTCGGTAGGCGATGCGATAATCAAGTCGATTGCAGGTGCCTGGCCCGGGACCGCAGTCGCTGCACTACGATATTGCTTGGGGGCGACTGGCCTTGGCATCATCTTGCTTGTCAAGGATGGCCGAAATGGCTTCACAATGCCACGTCCGAAAATTCAATTGCTGCGTGGGTTCGCGGTCGCTGCGGCAACAATATTCTTTTTTTCTTCGATATTCCTGATGCCATTGGCCGAAGCAACTGCCATTGGATTTACAAGCCCGATCCTCACGGCAGTGTTGAGCGCCATTCTTCTCAAGGAGCGCACCAGTTACCAGACCTGGATCGCATCGATTTTGGCCTTTTTCGGTGTGCTGCTCATCATGCGTCCCAACGTGGCCGAGCTTGGCTGGGTCGCATTCATGCCTTTGGCGGCCGCCGGAAGCATGGCCTTCATGATGATCGGAAATCGCGCGGTTGCTGGGGCAGGGTCAGCTCTCTTGATGCAGTTTCTTATCGCTTCAATCGCCGTGCCATTCGTGGTCGGCGCGGCGATTGTCGGGCACTTGTCGGGTATCGATACGCTTTTCGTGTCGGTTCCTGATTGGACCGTTGTCGCCCGGATCGGGATCGTCGCCGTGACCGCAACTATTGCCCATTGGTTGATATTCATGGGCACGACGCGCGCTTCTGCCTCTGATATTGCGCCTATGACCTATGTGCAGCTACTGGTAGCTACAGCGCTTGGGATCCTCGTCTTTGCAGATTGGCCTGACGCGCTCTCGCTTGCCGGATCGGCAATCATCGTCCTGGCTGGGTTCTTGCTATGGAAAAATAAACACTAGGCAGCAACGATAGCGGCATCAGGCTGCTTTGCTGTTGCCAGCCTTGTTGTGACTTCGGCAAAATGAGCATGATAGTTCGGATGTTCGGTGCCCATCCATTTATCCCACCATGTGAAATAAAGGCCATAATTGGTGTTGAACCCGCCATTGTGATGGAGATCATGATGCGTGGTTGTGTTTATCCACCGCGTCCATCGAGTAGAAAGCCACCAGCGAGGCATGAACTCGAAACCGGCATGGCCCATGGCATTGCGAATGATCTGGAAGTTGAGCCATGTAAACATCACCCAGCCTGGCGTCGGCACGAAAAATTGCCAGATCGGCACGAACATGAACATGACGACGGCCTCGGGGATGGCAAAGCTATAAGCAGCCCAAGGTGTTGGCGTTATCGAACGATGGTGGGCACGGTGGAAATGCTTGAACAGGTACCGGTGATGCATCGCTCGATGCGACCAGTAGAAATAGCTGTCATGTGCAACAATGATCAAGACCAGGAGCAAGAGGTCAGTCCCCCATCCAAAGCTGCCGTCAAATCGCTTGAAAACACCGTTCTGCGACCCCCAGATCAGGAACGCTGCGCCAACTGTATAAACCAGGGCGGACTGCATCGACTGGAAGAATTCTCTTCGCATGTCACTTATACTCGCATCGCGGACCTGGATCTTGCGTGCTTTGACTGGCGACCTTCGCAGTGCCCAAACAATTGAGACAGTCAGTGATGCCGCGATCAAGTAACGACCGAAATCAAACGCGAACACGAATGGACCCTTGTTGATCAATATATCAAGAGGTGGAAAGAATTCGATCATGGACCTGTCCTGAAAAGATGATGCATCGCTACTGACTTCGACCTGGCCTGATTACTATGGATTTTTCAAATTCGGCTAGCCGATTTCGAAATCAACCATTCCTGCGAATTCTGAATTCTGTTGGCGTCATCGACTCCGATTCTCGAAATGCGCGATTGAACGGCCCAAGTGAGCCGAAGCCTGCATCGAGTGCGATGGTGATAATCGGGACCTCGCGTTGGGCAGGGTCCAGCAGGGCCGCCTTCACCTCGGCCAGGCGATAAGCGTTCAGGAATGCGGCAAAGTTACGATGCCCAAGTTGGCCGTTGATCACCCGGCGCAGTCTGTATTCCTGCTCGTCCAGCTGTCCCGCAAGTCCAGCTATGGTCAGACTTTCGTCACGCCACGCCATCATGGCATTCATGTGCACCGACAGCTTGTGGGCCAATTTGTCATCTACAAATGAACGTGCCTGTGGCGTTCTTGCAGGATCAACCACTGCGCCAAACAGATCACTTTGACGCATTCCAAACATCGCTGCGCAGAACAAGAAGGTTATTAGGGCAATACTGCTTGCGACCATTTGCATGATCCAGCGCGGAAACGCCGCGTTGAAAACGGCAATTTCAGCAAATGCGATCAGTATGACATAGGCACCAACAACTGCGACAATGCGCGGTCGCAGCCGTCGTCGGCCCTCAACCAAGTCCCCAGTTCTACCAGCCCAAGCTTCCCAAAGTCCAGCGCCTGCAAAAGCCAGCATGCCAAATCGGAACATGACGCCGGATACCAGGTGGAGCATGCCGCTTCCGGGCGATGTCAATTGGAGGATCAGCAAGTTGACAACCGACAACAGAACCCAGGAAATGCCTTGCCAGCCGACCCGGCTTTCGTCGTTGAACCAGGCCTTGGCAAACATCCAGAACAGACCCGGCGTTGCGCCCGCGCCAAGTGCCAACAAGAGCCCGAATGGACTATTCTGCATTCGCATCCCGTCGACAGTGACAACGAGATAGCAAGCAATGGCAATGTTCATCAATATAGCTAGCCGCGCTGCCAATATCCTTGGATGGTCGCGCAAAAGCAGCCAGCACCAAAGTGCCAGCAATGCAAGCGAGCCTCCGCGCGCCATGAGGTCAAATTGGTCGAACAAGGACATAGAATAGGGCTGCCAGAGCAAGGCAGAGGCAGCAAGTCGAATCTGAGGTCACACGATATTGTGGATCGGTTCACACAATTTTTGCCAAATCTCTGCTATGAATACTGACACGTTGAAGGAGCCAGATTTGGTAGATATCATTAGCCTCAAGATGCTCGGTCTTGCCGGCGTCGCATCATATGCGGCCGCGCGCCTTGCTGCGAAGGCAGGCGTGATCGGCTATCGTCGCTATGCGATCGTCGTGGTTCCGGTGCTCGGAATGCCGAGTATGCCGCGCGGGTTCTGCGTACGCCAATTGTCGCTGGAGCACCTTGCAAGTCATGCGATCGACGTGGCCCACGCAGTTCAGTCTGAACGCATGGCACAAGGCCTGACTTGTCTTGGGGCATTCAATTCCAGAGATGAGCTTGTCGGTGTCAACTGGGTTGGCACTGGGCCGTTCACGGAAAGCGAGGTGCATGTCACATTTGCCCTGCCACTTGATGCAGGGTGGGATTGCGGGCTCTGGATCGCTCCAAGGTACCGACTGGGTCGAGGGTTTGCAGCATTATGGGCAGGTACGGCTGACTGGTTGCAAAAAAATGACCGCCAAAGCTCTATCAGTTGGATCGCGGACTATAATTTGCCATCTCTGCTCTCGCACAAGCGGATGGGAGCCAGGACAATCGGCCACATGACTGCCCTTCGGTTTTCCCGTTGGCAATATATGGCACGCGGGGTTCCAACAATCGTCTGTACGCGCAAGTCGCATCCTGCGCTTCTCGATCTCTCGCTAACCTAGGCATATTTTGCCAAGACTTCGCCGGTTTGCACTGCTAATCGACTGGGCATGTCCGAACAAAAGCATCTCTATCTCGTAGACGCGTCTGCCTATATCTTTCGTGCCTCTCACCGTTTGCCGCCTCTTACAAACTTGCACGGCGAACCAGTCGGCGCAGTTTATGGCTATACTACAATGCTCTGGAAGCTCGCTGATGATTTGAATCAGGCAGACGGCCCGACCCATATGGCAGTGGTTCTCGACAAGAGTTCTCAGTCCTTTCGCAACGAGATTTATGATCTTTACAAGGCCAATCGGCCAGAGCCGCCAGAGGACCTGCGACCCCAGTTTCCAATGATCCGTGATGCCACGCGTGCGTTCTCGTTGCCGATGGTAGAAGAGGACAATGTCGAAGCTGATGACATGATTGCAAGCTACGCCAAGGCAGCATGCCGAGCTGGTTGGCATGTGACAATCGTGTCGTCCGACAAGGATCTGATGCAATTGATCGAACCATGCGTGGACATGTTCGACACGATGAAGAACCAGCGGATTCGCACGGACGAAGTCATCGAGAAGTTCGGCGTTGGACCAGAAAAGGTCGGCGATGTCCTGGCACTGATGGGAGACAGCGTTGACAATGTCCCGGGTGTCCCCGGTGTCGGTCCCAAGACCGCGACCAAGTTGATCCAGGAATTTGGCGATCTTGAATCTGTTCTTGCGGCAGCCCCGGCAATGAAGCCATCCAAGATGCGCGATAACCTGATCGAGTTTGCCGACAAGGCACGGCTGTCGAAGATTTTGGTTACACTTAAAGAGGATTGCCCTCTTCCCATACCGCTTGACGACATGAAACTGGGTGCAATTCCAGAAGAACCACTGGCAGCATTCCTGCAACATCACGGGTTCAGCTCGCTGTTGAAGCGGATTGGACATGTCACCAGCACTGCTGCTGCCAACAAGTCGATCGCGGGCGTTCCAAAGACCGTGAATAACGGCGACGGCAGCGACCGTGCCCCGACACCTGGTAAACGGATAAATCCGGAGCCGATGCCTCCGATAGACGTCAACGCCTATGAAATGGTAACTGACGTGGCGGCGCTAGACCGATGGATCGCGCGAGCACGTGAAGTCGGCCATGTTGCGTTCGATACAGAAACCGACAGCCTCGAGGCAGTCACCGCTCATCTGGTTGGATTTTCACTAGCCGTTGTGCCTGGCGAGGCATGTTATGTCCCGCTCGCCCATGGCGGCACCGACCTGTTGGCAGAGACGCCTGTGCAGATTCCCATGACCGTTGCACTTGCGAGGCTTAAAGGCTTGCTTGAAGATGAAACTGTTCTCAAAATCGGGCAAAATCTAAAATATGATATGTCAGTATTGGCCCAGCATGAGCTAAGAATCACGCCATTTGATGACACAATGGTCATGAGCTTTGCATTGGATGCGGGAGACCATGGTCATGGCATGGATGAACTGAGCAAGCTGTTTTTGGGCCATGAATGCATCAGCTACAAGAGTGTTACCGGTACCGGCAAGTCGGCCATAGGATTTGCAGCCGTGCCTGTGATCGAGGCGACAAGATATGCCGCCGAGGATGCTGACGTGACCCTGCGATTGTGGCACCATCTGCGCTTGCGGATCAGTCCTGAGAAGGCGACACGGGTTTACCAGATGGTCGACAGGCCATTGATACCGGTGCTTTCAAAGATGGAATGTGCAGGGATAAAGGTCGATCGCGCGGAACTGTCGCGCTTGTCGGCGGAATTTGCCAGCGAGATGGAAAAGCTGGAGGCACAAATTCATGGGCTGGCAGGTGAGCCCTTCACCATCGGGAGCCCTCAACAACTCGGAAATATCCTGTTTGAGAAGATGGGCTACAAAGGCGGACGCAAGGGAAAGTCGGGTCAATATTCCACTGATGTCACGGTATTGGAAGACTTGGCAGGGCAAGGCGTCGAAATTGCTCGCAAGGTGCTCGACTGGCGGCAATTGGCCAAGCTCAAGTCTACCTACACCGATAGCTTACAGGAGCAAATCAATCCCAGAACGGGTCGCGTTCATACCAGTTATTCGCTAGTCGGAGCCCAAACGGGGCGATTGTCTTCCACCGACCCGAATTTGCAAAATATTCCAATCCGGACCGAAATCGGACGCCAAATCAGGGACGCATTCGTTGCTGAACCAGGTAATGTGATTCTTGCCGCCGACTATAGCCAGATCGAATTGCGCCTTGCAGCGCACATCGCGGATGTGCCAGCGTTGCGCGATGCCTTCGAGCACGGCGAAGACATTCATGCACGGACTGCAAAGGAACTTTTTGGAGAGGTCAACCGCGACACGCGGGGGCGGGCCAAGACGATTAACTTCGCGATACTTTACGGCATATCGCGATGGGGGCTCGGTAAACGCCTGGAAGTTCCTGCCGAAGAAGCGCAGGCCATGATCGATACCTATTTCAAACGCTTTCCCGGAATTTCAGCCTATATACAAGAAACATTGGAAAGCGTTCGCGAGCGCGGCTTTAGTGAAACCTTGTTTGGTCGAAAGACCTGGTTCCCCCGGATCAAGTCCTCCAACCAGGCTGAACGCCAGGGTAGTGAACGCGCCGCAATCAATGCGCCAATCCAGGGCACAAGCGCAGACATCATCAAGCGCGCAATGGTGCGGATGGGCCCCGAGCTCAATGCTGCGGGACTGTCGAATGTCAAGATGTTGCTCCAGGTACATGATGAACTTGTTTTTGAAGTTCCAGAAGGTGATGTTGCAAAGGCGAGCGAGGTGATCGAACGGGTTATGGCAGGGGCTGCAGAGCCAGTGGTGAAGCTCTCGGTACCGCTTGGCGTGCAGATTGGAACAGGGCCGAGTTGGGGCAAGGCTCACTGATATTGCCTGATGTGACCCAGTAGCCTTTCCACGTCGATAGAATCGGCCAGCATGATCGGCCAGGCGCAGCGCAAGGCATCCAATTGGGTCGTGGCCATTGCCTTATCGATGAGGCCCCTGGGCGTGAAATCGACTTGCATAGCTCAGCTGGACAAAAGGTAGCTCAGCCGCGCTTTCGAGCTTGCCGATATGTGCCCAGCAACCGGACAGAATTGCAATGAAACCGCAGTTCATCGAGAGCCCTGTCAACGGCCGGATCACCCGGTGCGCCCTCGATATCTGCAAAAAACTCGGTTGCTGCAAAGCTGGCACCATTTTGATAGCTTTCCAGCTTTGTCATGTTGACACCATTGGTGGCAAAACCACCCATCGCCTTGTAAAGCGCGGCAGGCACGTTCTTCACTTCGAATATGAACGTAGTCATCACCGTCCCGCATCCAGGCGACGGGTTGCTAGGTTCGCGCGACAAGATCACGAACCGCGTCATGT
>JBATDO010000386.1:0-7221 GCA_049663505.1 Sphingorhabdus sp. | reverse complement strand
ATCGAGGCACATGGTCTTGTCAAGCAGTTCGATGGCTTTCGCGCAGTGGACGGCATTGATCTGGCCGTTCCCGAGGGCAGCATATTTGGCATACTTGGTCCAAATGGCGCGGGCAAGACTACCATGCTGCGAACCTTGCTGGGTATCATTGACCCCGATGAAGGCACGCGCACGCTTCTTGGTTCGGATCGCCCGATTTCGCAATCACGCAACGTGGGATATCTACCCGAAGAGCGGGGGCTTTACCAGTCCATGCGCGCGGTCGACACGATCGCGTTCATGGGAGCGCTGCGTGGGCTGCCGCTAAAGGAAGGCGCAAGAAAGGGGCGTGCATTGCTGGAGCAGGCAGGTCTTGGATATGCCGCCGACCGGCAAATTCGCCAGCTTTCCAAGGGCATGGCACAGACCGTGCAGTTGATGGGAACGATCGTGCATGACCCCAAGCTCATCGTGCTGGACGAACCTTTTTCCGGACTTGACGCGCTCAACCAGGCAAAGCTCGAGACAATGATCCGCGCCCAGGCAGCCAAAGGGGTTACCATCATCTTTTCCACGCATGTCATTGCTCATGCAGAGCGACTGTGTGAACGGATCGCGATCATTGCCAAGGGCAAGATCAGTTTCGATGGCCTGGTATCGACTGCGCGCGACCGGCTAAGACCGCAGGTGCATCTGGAGACCGAGACACTCGACGGCCCGTGGCGCAAGGCCTTGCCGGCTGATAGCAAGGCCGAAGGCCATTGGTGGCATTTCACGCTGCCCGAAAGCGGGGTTGAACCACTGCTCATAGCGTTGGTCGAAGGCAAGGCCGGCATCAAGTCGCTATCCATCGAAAGACCGGGCCTCCACGATGCCTTTGTCGCGATAGCCGGTGAGGCAGTTGCGGCTGAAATGAACGAAACATCGGCCGAGCATCCACCTGTCAGTGGAGAATTTATGGTCCAGGCAGCATCAGGGGCGAGTTGATCATGAGAGAGATATTCCGTGCCGCTGGTGTTATTGCCCGTCGCGACTTCACAGCCATCATATATTCCAAGGCCTTCATTTTCTTTTTGCTTGGCCCATTCTTTCCCGTAATCGTTGCAATTGCCGCAGGAAATCTAGGTGGGACCATTGCGAAGGAAGCCGACAAGCCCGTCATAGGTTTGGCGCTGCCAAAAAATGATTCAGAAAAAATGCTGGCGGCACGCGCTTCGCTTTCGCGAACCATGGGCCCAGAATTCTTCACCGAGATCAAGGTGGTGGGAGACCCAGCCCTCGATGGCAGCAAGAACCCACAGGACTATCTGAAGAAGAAAGAAGACAATCTCAGCGTTGTTGTCACGGGTTCGCTTCAAAAGCCCGTCGTTACGGGAACGCAAAGCTCGGTTAGTCGAGAGCAAGCTGAAATTGAGCTCTTGGCCGGACATGCAACGAACCCTGATGCCATCCGCTTCCCGGATAGCGAGAACAATGTCGTTTCCGAGACGGCCAATAACGACAAGCAACTGCGCACGATTACCGGCCAGGCCGGCCAGGTGCTGATATTTTTCCTTACGATGCTGCTGGCAGGCATGGTGCTGTCAAATCTTGTAGAAGAAAAATCAAACAAGATAATCGAGATACTTGCCGCCGCAATTCCCATGGAATCAGTGTTTCTGGGCAAGCTTTTCGCGATGCTCGGCATGGCCTTGCTCGGCATCCTCGTCTGGACGAGTGTGGGCTTCGCCAGTATCCAGATCTGGGGCCATGGCCTTCCGAGTTTTCCGACGCCTGCCGTGGGCTGGCCCGTGTTCCTAATATTGGGCTTTACCTATTTCATCATGGCCTATCTCATGCTGGGCGCTCTGTTCCTGGGAATTGGCGCAATGGCGGCAACGGTCCGCGAGGTACAGACGATTTCAATGCCAGTGACGATGGCGCAATTGATCAACTTTTTCTTTGCCTCCTACAGCCTGACGAAGATCAACCAGCCAATCGAGCAGTTCGCGTGCATCTTCCCGTTCAGTTCACCATTCGCGATGATCGGTCGAGCCGCGCAGGAACCGACCTTGTGGCATCACGGCGTGGCCATCATCGGCCAGATTGCCTTTGCCATATTGCTCTTGCGCCTCGGCGTGGTGCTCTTCAAACGCAACGTGATGAAATCCGGTAGCGCCGGACGGATCAAGGGCAGTGGCAAGCGCAAATTATTTGGGCTCATTAGTGTCAACCGCTGAAACGCACGATTTTTGAGATAAGTTGCGTATCGAAACGGGATTGACATATCTGTCAGTAGTGGCATTTTCCGCACCTGAGAGGAACTAGACATGGCTACTGCCCCGATTTTCGAGAGTGATTCGCTTCCCTGGGAGGTCAACAAGGCGCCGCATGATTGGGACGTGACACGACCCGAGATTTACGCAGAAGATCGTTGGCAGCCGATATTCAAGGAAATGCGCGCGCGCGCGCCGATCAACAAGATCGAAGGCAGTTCCTTTGGCAGTTACTGGAATGTCACGACGCTGAAAGCGATCCAGCATGTCGAGGCATTGCCCGACATCTATTCGTCCTCATTCGAGCATGGTGGCATCACTTTGGTTGACGACGACTCACTCGACGAGCCGATTCCCGACGAGGAAAAGATCGTGATGCCCATGTTCATCGCGATGGACAGGCCAAAACATACCGAGGAACGCCGGGTCGTGGCCCCTGCATTCACTCCGGGCGAAATTGAACGCATGTCGGGGGACATTCGCCGCCGTACAGGCGAACTGCTTGATACGCTGCCGGTTGGGAAGTCATTCGACTGGGTTGACCTGGTATCCATCGAACTCACCACCCAGATGCTCGCGATCATTTTTGATTTCCCCTGGGCGGATCGGCGCAAGCTTACCGAATGGTCAGATTGGGCAGGTGACGTGGAGTTGTTTCGCACCGAGGAAACGCGCAAGGCGCGGCTAGCCAAGATGTTTGAGATGGGAGCCTATTTCCAAAACCTTTGGGATGAACGGAAAAACAAGGGGGAGGCACCCGACCTGATCAGCCGAATGATCCATTCGCCAATGAAGGACATGACCCAGTTCGAATATATGGGCAATCTGATATTGTTGATCGTGGGCGGCAATGACACGACCCGCAATTCGATGACCGGTTATGCTTATGGTCTTAACTGCTTTGCCGATGAACGTGAAAAGCTCGAACGGGATCCTGCGCTTATTCCCAACGCGGTATCAGAGATTATTCGCTGGCAGACCCCGCTTGCACATATGCGCCGCACAGCGCTGCGTGACCATGACCTGTTTGGTGCCCCGATCAAGGCAGGTGACAAGATCGGGATGTGGTATCTCTCAGCCAACCGCGACGAAAGCGTATTTGACAATGCAGACAAGTTGATTGTCGACCGCGAGAATTCCCGGCGACATCTGTCCTTCGGCTATGGCATCCACCGATGTGTAGGAGCGCGCCTGGCCGAATTGCAGATCCGGATATTGCTCGAGGAAATGGCAGCGCGTCGCCTCAGGCCCAATGTCATTGGCGAACCCGACCGCGTCGCGGGTTGCTTTGTGCACGGCTACAAGAAAATGATCGTTGAGCTTACCAAATACTGAGTGAAACCTTTTGGG
The DNA here is from genome assembly GCA_049663505.1 of Sphingorhabdus sp. GTDB lineage: Bacteria > Pseudomonadota > Alphaproteobacteria > Sphingomonadales > Sphingomonadaceae > Sphingorhabdus_B. The sequence continues at coordinate 3,637 of JBATDO010000386.1, read as the reverse complement.
GTTTCACCGCGTATCTATGGTCTGGGAATAGACAAAGGACGCGTCACATGCAGGTATCGAAACGCCAGTTTCTTGTGCTCTCGGGCATGACGGCCATCGGTTTGAATTTCGGGTGCGGCGAACGGGCGACTGCCAGGTCTCGTTATGCCGTGACCTATAGCGATACCGAATGGAAAAAGCGCCTTGGGCCAGCTGCCTTCCGCGTGCTGCGTCGCGAACAGACCGAGGCACCCTACACGAGCGTGCTCAATTCGGAAAAGCGACGCGGGACGTTCATCTGTGCGGGCTGCAACCAGCGGCTGTTTTCGTCAACAAGCAAATATGAAAGTGGGACAGGCTGGCCGAGCTTCTACCAGCCGCTGCGCGGTGCGACCGGAACACGCACGGACTACAAGATTGGTGTTCCGCGCACCGAGGTGCACTGCGCGCGCTGCGGTGGACATCTGGGTCATGTCTTTGATGACGGTCCCAAGCCGACCGGCAAGCGCTATTGCATGAATGGCGTGGCGATGAAATTCGTGGCTGGCTGATCAGTTCAAGCCGGTTACTTGGGTCCCTCGCCCACGCCCGAGAAATCCAGCTCCCTGTCCTTGTTCTCTGGCGGTTTTTCCTTCTTGTCGGCATTTTCGATAATTGCAAGAATGGCGCTCGCCCTGCCGTCCTGCCGCGCATAGTCGCGCGCGGAGTAACCGGCGCGATTATCCTTCTTGTCCGGGCTTGCACCGGCTTTCAGCAGAGCTCGGGTCGCCTCGGCATTGCGCAATTGTACAGCAAGGATTAGTGCGGTTTCACCTGACTTGTTGACTTGGTCGACCTGTGCCTTTTTCGTTACCAGCCAATCAATCCCTTCGAGGAAGTTCAATTGGGTCGCCAGCATCAGCGGAGTGATCCCCTTTTTGTCGGCAAGGTTGGGATTGGCTCCCTTTTGCAGCAGATATCCAAGCCAAGTCGAATCGCGGCGTTGAATCACCAGATGGAGCGCAGTCTCGCCTGTTGTTCCGTCGCGGGTATTGATTATCACCGATCCGGGCTCGGCCAGGAACTTCTCTGCTTCCTCGCCCTTGCGTTCCTTTACAGCCTTCAGGAAATTATAGCTGTCTGAAAACTGCGCTTGCACAGCGGGGGCAACGAGGCCCGCTGACACAGAAAGGGTAACCAGGCCTGCTGCAACCGTCATGGAGAACTTTTTCAAGGAACGCTGTCGCATCTTGTCTTAACCTCTAGGTCAATATGTGTGCTTGATATTGCCGCGTTAGCAGACCATGTCTGGCCCCGCTATGAACAAAAATGTATCTTTTGCCCTTCCACTCTTCTTCGCCCTTGCGCTAGCTGCCTGTAATCAAGCGCCTGTCCACCCCCCGCTCTCGTCAGCGCCACTTGCCGGTGCCGCCATTGGCGGCAATTTCGACCTCGTCGACCAAAATGGCAGGAAGCGAAGCTACAGCGAGTTCAACGGCAAATATCGGATAGTCTATTTTGGCTACACCAACTGTCCCGACATTTGTGCACCAGATATGCAGAACCTTATGCTGGGCCTCAAGAACTTCGAGAAGGCGCATCCAGACCTTGCTGGCAAGGTGCAGCCGATTTTCATAACCGTCGACCCTAAACGCGATACGCCAGCCGTGCTCAAACAGTTCGTCACCGCTTTCCATCCGCGCGCAATCGGATTGACCGGAAGCGAGATGGAGATTGCCGATGCCGCAAAGAAATTCGCAGTCTACTACAGCCGGGTCGAAGGAACGACGTCTGGATCCTATTTGATGAGCCATAGCCAGACGCCCTTCTTGATGGGTCCAGATGGCAAGCCGCTTGCGATCATGCCTGCAGATCAACCCCAGACCGATGCCAACGAAGGTGCGCCGAGCCTGGTCGAGGCCGAGCTCGAAAAATGGGTGCGCTGAGTTGACTGCCAATCGTTTCTGGGAAGCGCCGCTTGAATCGCTCGACCGGGCCGAGTGGGAAGCGCTTTGCGATGGATGTGGCAAATGCTGCCTGCACAAGGTCGAGGACGAAGACACAGGCCGCATCTATCCAACCAATGTCGCGTGCAAACTGCTTGATACGAACACAGCGCGGTGCAGCGACTACAAGCATCGACGGGCATTTGTCCCTGATTGCCTGAGGCTGACACGCTCGACTATCGAGGATTTTGTCTGGCTACCTTCAACATGCGCTTATGTCCTGCGCGCAGCAGGCAAGCCGCTACCCGAATGGCATTACCTGGTTAGCGGTAGTCGCGAAACCGTTCATGAGGCTGGTATCTCGGTCAAAGGTCGGGCAATATCAGAAATCCATGCTGGACCGCTTGAAAACCATATTATCGAACAGCCTCTCTGACGATTGGCGCAGCGACCCATTGGTCGACATCGAAGGCGAGAGCGTGCCCGTGCGTATCCGCCGCAATTCCCGTGCACGGCGCATCTCGATGCGCGCGGATGTAGTCAGGCGCGAAATCCGGATTACCATGCCGAACTACACGCCCACCAACGTGGCGATGGATTTTGTGGACAAGAAGCGGGAGTGGATCGCTGCCCGCCTGCAAAGTGCCCCTGATGCTTCGCCTGTCGCACCGGGCAGCGAAATCGCCGTCGAAGGCGAATCTCATGTCATCGAGTGGCAATCCAGCTGGCCGCGCAGCATCAGGCGGGACCAAGGTGTGTTGCGTGTCGGCGGCCCCGAGCCAATGGTCGAGGGGCGCGTGCTCCGATGGCTCAAGTCAGAAGCGCGCCGGACGTACACGATTGACATCGAACATTATTGCGCGCGCGCGGGCGAGACTATTCCGCGCCTGTCACTGGGCGATCAGCGCAGCAGATGGGGAAGCTGCTCAAGTCGCGGAACGATTTCGCTTAGTTGGAGACTGATCATGGCGCCGACACATGTGCGCCGGTCCGTGGTTGCTCACGAGGTTGCCCATATGCGACACATGGACCACAGCAGTGATTTCTATGCCTGGTTGGACACGCTCTACGAGGGCGATCGCAAGGCTGCAGACTTATGGCTCAAAATGCACGGGACCGGCCTGCAACGTGTTGGACGTTGATAAGGAGAGGAACCCGATATGCTTGAAATGCGCGACAGCTGTGAACGCTGCAGATCACTCCTGCCAGCCGATAGCGATGTCGCCCGAATATGCAGCTATGAATGCACGTTCTGCGCGAGTTGCGCTGTAGGTGCCTTGGCCAACAGGTGCCCCAATTGCAAAGGGGAGCTGAAACCCAGGCCAAGGCGAGCGGTCAAGACCAGCTAGTCAGCCCTTGCGAATTTCGCTGCCCAGGGAACCATATTTCTTTTCAAAGCCGGCAACGTCGCCATTGACCAGCAGCTTGGCCTGATCAACCCAGTTATCCCGTTCAATTCGGCCCGCAAAAGTCCCGAGCTTTGAGTCGATTTCGGCTATGTCGGCAGCTGACCAGCCGGCAACTTGCCTGAAGCTGTTCACGCCCAGCGTCTTGAGCAAAGTATTGAGCTTGGGACCCACGCCCTTTAGCAACTCGAGATTGTCGGGGATAACCAACTTGGGTGCAGCCTTAGGCTTGGCGGCCGGCTGCGGCTTGGTTGGCGTCGTCGCCTTCGATTTTGCAGCTGGAGCTGGTTCAGCCTTCAATTTGGCAGCGGCCGACTTGGCGGGTGC
>JBATDO010000385.1:0-5364 GCA_049663505.1 Sphingorhabdus sp. | reverse complement strand
CGTTACGAAATTCTCGTGCTTGTCGGATGGGCAATAGCGGCTCGGCATCAAATACTGGATATAGGCAGGTGGCAATTCGGCATGGGGTACGACTTCGAGCCCCGATATGTGCGTTGGAGCTCGGTCGATCTCGACAGTTGCAGTGTAGGAGATATCGATCCGGCCCTGGGCATGCAGCCAAGTGCGCCGTCCCAGGCCGTCCATCCCTTCAATTGTCTTGAGTGGCGAGCAGTTGCCAGCAACTTTCAGCAGGTCGCTGCACAGTCTCTGGTCCTTCATGGGAATGGCTTCGACCGCGAGCAGTACGTCGGCCGACTGCGGGAGGTGATAATTGAGTGTGGCCTTGATATCGATGCTGGTCATGGGACCTGGAATCCTTGGTTGAGATGTTCACGAAACCGGATCCGCTGATCAACCTGGTCCGTTTGGCAGCAGTCATCATCGCCTTGGCGTTATGCCTAGTGCCGTGATGTCCAACTGGAAAGGGGCATCCATTTCTGGACGCCCCTTTTGATGGAATGCGCGATTCAAGGTTTTGCCTTGAATCGAGTCCGTTATAGCTTGGAAACCAGCTCCGGCACGGCCGAGAACAGGTCGGCGACGAGGCCGATATCTGCGACCTGGAAGATCGGCGCGTCCTCGTCCTTGTTGATCGCGATGATGACCTTTGAGTCCTTCATGCCGGCAAGATGCTGGATGGCACCCGATATGCCAACCGCGATATAGACTTCAGGCGCCACGATCTTGCCGGTTTGTCCGACCTGGTAGTCATTGGGTACATAACCTGCATCAACCGCCGCTCGGCTTGCGCCAACACCGGCACCGAGCTTGTCGGCAAGCGGCAGGATGACCTCGCTGAAGGTTGCTGCGTCCTTGAGTGCACGACCGCCCGAGACGATGATCTTTGCACTCGTCAGTTCAGGACGTTCCTGCTTGGCAATCTCGCTACCGACAAAGCTCGAGATACCGGCATCGCCGCTGCCCGAGATTGGCTCGATGACCGCCGAACCGCCAGTGGCTTGCGCCTTGGCAAATGCCGTGCCGCGCACGGTGATCACCTTCTTGGCATCCGACGACTGTACGGTTGCAATCGCGTTGCCCGCGTAGATCGGACGCGTGAACGTGTCTGCACTCTCAACCGACAATATGTCAGAGATCTGCATCACGTCGAGAAGCGCTGCAACGCGCGGTGCGATGTTCTTGCCGTGACTGGTGGCAGGAAAGACGAACACGTCGTGATGGCCGGCAAGGCCAGCAATCAGCGGCGCGACATTTTCGGCCAGCTGGTTTGCATAAGCTGCATCATCAGCGACATGGACCTTGGTCACCCCTGCGATTTTTCCAGCCGCCTCGGCAACCGCACCGCATCCCGACCCGGCAACCAGCGCATGCACTTCGCCAAGCATCCCAGCTGCAGTAACCGCAGCCAGCGTCGCGTCCTTCAGACTGACATTGTCATGCTCTACAAAAACGAGGACGCTCATGCTGCTACTCCCATTTCCTTGAGTTTTGCGACCAGGGCATCAACATCGGCAACCTTGATGCCTGCACTGCGTACAGGCGGTTCGCTGACCTTCAGCGTCTTCAGTCGCGGCGTCACGTCCACGCCGTAATCAGCAGGCGTCTTCTGCGCCATCGGCTTGCTCTTTGCCTTCATGATATTAGGCAGTGACGCATAACGCGGCTCGTTCAAGCGCAGGTCTGTCGTCACGATTGCCGGCGTCTTCAGCAACACGGTTTCAGAACCACCATCGACTTCGCGCGTTACAGAAACGCTGTCACCCGACACTTCAACAGCACTTGCAAAGGTCCCCTGCGGACGGCCGGTAAGCGCTGCCAGCATCTGGCCGGTCTGGTTGCTGTCGTCGTCGATCGCCTGCTTGCCCAATATGACAAGACCGGGCTGTTCTTCTTCCATCACCTTGGCCAGGAGCTTTGCAACAGCCAGCGGCTCAACGTCCTCAGCAACAATCAGGATCGCCCGGTCGGCGCCCATTGCAAGCGCTGTGCGCAACGTTTCCTGCGCCTTGTCAGGGCCGATCGAGACCGCAACAACCTCGGTCGCCACGCCCTTTTCACGCAACCGAAGCGCTTCCTCGACTGCAATTTCGTCAAACGGGTTCATGCTCATCTTCACGTTCGCAAGATCAACACCCGTGCCATCGGGCTTTACCCGCGGCTTCACGTTATAATCGATGACCCGCTTCACGGGGACCAGGATCTTCATGTGCTTGTCCTTCCTACCGACTCGAATGGCGAGTGGATGCCCGCCAGGATTTTGCGCCTATGCTTGACGTTTACGTGAACGTCAAGCGCTTGATAAACTCTGATTGCCGGGCCTCAATCTCGACCTTGGGGCTTGCCATCAGCAAACCGCCCGGGCCCAGGCCTGCCAACTCCTTCTTGCAAACGATTATGCGGCCTTCCTGACTTCTGCGACAATCTTCTGAGCCGCATCGCCCAGGTCGTTTGCCGACACGATCGGAAGCCCGGAGTTCGCCAGGATATCCTTGCCCTGCTGGACATTGGTCCCTTCAAGCCGAACGACCAATGGCACCGACAGGTTCACTTCCTTGGCAGCTGCAACAATGCCATCTGCGATGATATCGCACTTCATGATGCCACCGAAGATGTTGACCAATATGCCCTTCACTGCAGGGTCCTTCAGAATGATCTTGAATGCCGCGGTTACCTTCTCCTTGGAAGCGCCACCGCCAACGTCGAGGAAGTTGGCCGGGAACTCACCGTTCAACTTGATGATGTCCATCGTCGCCATTGCAAGCCCGGCGCCGTTCACCATGCAGCCGATATTGCCATCGAGCTTGATGTAGGCGAGGTCATATTCGCTCGCCTCGACCTCGGCTGGATCTTCCTCGGTCAGGTCGCGCAATGTCGCGAGATCCTTGTGACGGAACATGGCATTGCCGTCGAACGCGACCTTGGCATCCAGTACCAGCAGTTCATCGCCGTTCTTGCCTTCACAAACCGCAAGCGGGTTGATCTCGATCTGCTCGGCATCGGTTCCGACAAACGCCGCATAAAGGCCTGCGAGAACGGTTTGCGCCTGCTTTGCAAGGTCTCCTGTCAATCCCAGGGCCTTGGCAACGCTGCGACCATGGTGCGGCATGAGGCCGGTTGCCGGGTCAATCGTTATGGTGTGGATACGCTCAGGCGTGTCGTGCGCCACGGTCTCGATGTCCATGCCGCCCTCGGTCGAGGCAACGACTGCTATCCGGCTCGTGGCACGGTCGACCAGGAGAGCCAGATAGAACTCCTCCTTGATGTCGGCGCCGTCGGTTATGTACAGGCGATTGACCTGCTTGCCTTCAGCCCCAGTCTGGATCGTCACCAGCGTGTTGCCAAGCATCTCGGTTGCATGGGCACGAACATCATCGATCGTATGCGCCAGACGAACACCGCCCTTCGCATCAGGCCCCAGTTCCTTGAACTTGCCCTTGCCGCGCCCACCGGCATGAATCTGCGATTTCACCACGTAAAGCGGACCCGGTAACTGCTTTGCAGCCGCAACCGCTTCTTCAACGCTCAGTGCTGCAATGCCCGCAGGAACGGCTACGCCAAATTTCGCAAGCAGTTCTTTGGCCTGATATTCATGGATATTCATCGGAAAAACGTGTCCTTCACCTGATATAGGGGATCAAATTTCACCGGTGGCTTAAGCACAGTCGGGCAGGGAATGGAAGGCTTTGCCCCCAAGTTTTTATTGGGCCGTGATTAGCTCCAATAGCTCCAGCTCTTTTCGCAGCGTCACTGCATCTGTGAAATGATGCGCGACCAGGCCGAAATCGCGCGCTGCTTGCACGTTGTCGAGATTGTCGTCGATGAAGATGGCCTCACTGGGCGTTATACCAAAGCGCTTGACTGCAAGCGCGTAAATGGCCGGATCGGGCTTGACCAGTTTCTCCACGCCTGACACCAATATGTCGCCAAATTTATCGAATATCGGTTGGGTAGGACGAAACAACTCCCAGAATTCTGCCCCGAAATTGGTAATGGCGAACAAGGGCACGTCTTGTTCGCAAAGCTCGTGCACGATTTCGGGCATACCGGGCACAGGTCCCGGGATCGTCTCGTTGAACCGTGTAGCATAGGCATCGATCAGTGCTGCATGCTCAGGATAGACCAACTTGCGTTCGCTCGTCATTTCGAAAAGCGACCGCCCGGCGTCGTGCTGGAAATGCCACTGCGGTGTAACGACATGGGACACGAACCATTCGAGTTCGTCTGCGTCCTCGATCAGCTTGGCAAAGAGATGGCGCAGGTCCCATTCGAAAAGGACCTTGCCGACATCAAATATTGCGGTGCTGATTCTTGTCACGTGCTTGGACCTTCCACGGTGGACACAAAAAAGCCGCTCGCGAATCAGATTCGGAGCGGCATCTTGTCCAGGCTGCCTGTCCGCACAAGGCAGACAGCACCAGCCAACACTTCAATATTAGCCCTGGCGAGCCTTGAAGCGCGGTTGTGTCTTGTTGATGACATAGGTCCGGCCGCGGCGACGAATCACTCGGTTATCGCGGTGACGACCCTTGAGGGACTTAAGAGAATTAACGACTTTCATCGGATTTACCCGTCTTTTTGGTGCAAATGGCTTGAATTGAAGGCGCGCTCCTATGGGTGGCGGTTGCGAAAGTCAAGCGGCATTGCCCTAATTTCCCGAATCCAAAGTGCCTTCCATCATGTATACATCACTTGTCATCAATGAAGCAGCCAGTAAGGATGTTGCCATGAAGAAGACACCATATCTTGTCGCTGTCGCAGCCCTGTCATGCCTGACCGGTTGCGTTGTCCCAACAGGACCAGTCGAAGTCACGCGGTTCAACCGCGTGGCAGAAGGCATCACTTATGGAGCCGGTTCCTATACCGTGTCCGTGGCAGGCGATTCCGCTGCCGGACAGGGTCTTGCAACTTCCCCTTATCTTGTCGCCGTCGCTCGCGAGATGCAGCGCGTGGGCTATGTCGAAAAGTCGGCAGGTGGCGATGTTAACGCCGAGATACGCGTGACGACCGCTGATATCCGGCCCGGGCGCTCACCGGTTTCGGTTGGAGTGGGTGGCTCGACCGGAAGCTATGGTTCGGGCGTGGGACTTGGAGTCGGGTTCGACTTGAGCGGCCGGTCGAAATGGCAGGTCGAAACAACCCTCGAGGTCCGCATCCGGCGAATGAATGACAATCTCGTCATCTGGGAGGGCAAGGCGCAACAAACCGCAAAGTCCGGTTCACCAGCAGCGCAGCCGGGAATCGCGGCTGCGAAATTGGCAGCGTCCCTATTCAAGAACTTCCCAGGCGTGTCGGGTGAGACTATCCGGGTTCCCTGATCAAACTGGCCGGGCTCCCTGATCAAAC
>JBATDO010000384.1:0-10686 GCA_049663505.1 Sphingorhabdus sp. | reverse complement strand
ATGTCGACCAGGCCACCGGGATTGCCGCGACTACAAATATGAATGCGATCACGTTGACCAGGCCCATGGTCCCCTTCACTTCATGCTGAAGGGAAGAGGGGTCGAACGCCGCAGCATCAGCGCGCTTGTCAAAGAATCTCCAGCCCAACGCCATTATCATGGCCATTACAATCCCGAAGAAAATCCAACCGTAGAATATGTGATCAAAACCGGCCGCGAATTCATTGCTGCTATGATGTGCAATATAGATTGTTGCAAATGCGCGCACGCCATTGGCAACAATAGGTACGACGATACTTATGACGACAAAAGCAATTCTTCTGTGCCATTTTTGAAAGCAAAGATTGGCCACAAGTATACCATAAGCGACCATCGCAATCAGGAATTTGACGCCGGAACATGCCTCGGCCACGCGAAAATAGCCGGTGGGAGTTGATATGAATATCCCGTCGATATGAGCCGGAATCCCTGCCCACCCCAGGAACAGCATGCACATCTCGGCAGTAAGGGTTTGCAGCTGGGGCACCAATTCTTCGCCAATTGGCACAAGGAAGAACATATAAAACAAGGGGAACATCAACCCGCGCGCGCAGTTGGGGCCAAGTGATGCTGCAACCGCCCCTTGGAGCATGATGACCAAACCGACTTGTCGCGCCACGGCGAGGCCGGCAGTATCGCCCACCAGCCATGCACCAGCGCCAGCAGAGAAATACAACATCGCGGGCCACCAGGGCTGAGGCCGAAGTTGGAACAACAAAGGCAGCCGCTGTTTGACCAGCCAAGCTAGTATCGGCAAAATTATCAGGCAGTGATTGAAAGTTGAACTGCCCCACCAAATATTAGCCATATCAACGGCATCGCGCCAGAATATGACGAGCAATGCTACCCATGTGAGGCCCAGTGCGCGCAGTGAACGGCGCCAGCGCTCGTCCAGCGGCTCGACGATTTTCGTGTCTATGGGCAAAGCAAATGCCATCATCCAGCCATCACGAAATCCAGTGACGCCAATTGCCTGGTCCACCCATATTCTTTGACCACATGTGCTCTCGCGTTCGCTCCAATATTTTTGCAGGTCTTTGGGTCACCGAGCAATGCAATGACGCGCGCGGCTTCAGCCGCGACATCTGGTTCAATGAAATAATGAACTCCATGCTCAGCCTTGATCCCCTCGGCAGCAGCGTTCGAGGCGACGACCGGCCTGCCCATTGCCATCGCCTCGAGTACCTTGTTCTGGATTCCACGGGCGATTCTCAAGGGTGCCACAACCACGTCCGCTGCAGCAAGCCAACTGCGTGTGTCGGCAACAGCTCCTGTTACCTGGACACCTGGCAGCATCGACAAATCCGACACCGCCTGCGTCGGATTTCGACCAACGATTGCAAAGATCGCCTCGGGATAGACCTCCCTTATCGTTGGCATTGCAGAGATCGCAAATTCTGTCACCGCCTCGATATTGGGGCGGTAGTCCATCTGCCCTGTAAAGGCGATCACAGGCTCTGCGATTGTCGGGTGAAGCCTGTTGATTTCGGCCGAAGGGTCAAAAAAATTGGTGTCAATTCCGTTGTGCAGTACATCGACATCCTTCACTCCGGTGCGAACCCGGAACAACTCTGCCTCAGCGTCGCTAACCAGCAGGCTCGTGTTCGCTCGTCGCGCAACAGCCTGTTCAAAGACGCTGAGCAGGCGACCTTCCCGGGAATTGATCCAGCGCATCAACGGAATTCCTTTGCCGGCGTAGCTCTCGAATTTTGCGCTATCGACGTCGACAAAGTCCATGATAAATCGCCCGGAGAAGGACGTAGGGACAAACTGCGCCATCTGACCAGAAAAGCAGAAAATGTGGCTGATTTTGCCGCTTTCAAGCTGGGCTTGGACCCATTTTGTCATCGTTTTGCTACCAAAACTACAGATCGAGACCGGCAGTCCCCTGACCAGCGCCTCGACACCGGACTGAATCTGCGACTTGGTGCGCAGCTCAACATAGCTCGAAGCGAGAATTGAATTCATCTCGCTTTCAAAGCCCATGTCACGCGCATCATCGGCAAAAGTTCCAACATGAACTGGCGCCATTTCACACAACCGCTTCAGAATGTGATGCGACCTGATTTTATCGCCCCGGTCTGCAGGCCATGGGATGCGATGCGCAAGAAACAGGATTTCACGCACTATCCCAATCCTCTGGCGATCCATGGTCCCAGGCGATTTGCGACACACAAGGGCAGTTTTTGCCAGACGGCAATTTGGGCCTTGTATTTTGGATTGTTGGGATTGACATCGCGCGGCTCCTGTCCGTCGGCCGTACGCACGCCATATGCCATTGGCTCTGGTTCGAAACCCCAGTTCTTCTTGAATGAATAGGCTCCAGAACCGGTCTTGGAGCGGCCAAAATCAAAACCTGTGCAGCCACGACTGCGGGCGTGGTTCATGAGGGCATAATACATGACATCATTGGCCCGGAGCCGTCGCGCATCCCAAATTCCGCCGCCCCAATACGGCATAACCACCCCGTCATGGTATAGGCTGAGGACGCTGGCGACGGCACGGCCTTCATGAAAAACTGTAAGTATGTCCGCATCGTCCCCAAACGCTGCCAGCACTGCTTGCATCAGTGCCTTCGGGAAAACTGGCGTTCCGAGGTTTCGCACGCTTTCTGCATAAATGGCATATTGCCAATCAAGGTCGCGATCCGCGTTGCCCGTCTTGACGGAGAGGCCATTTTCCAGACCTTTGCGGACTTCGGCGCGCTGTTTGCGAGGGATTGCCAACAGCTCCGACTCGTCGTCATTTGCCAGGTTACGCTGAAACTGCGCATGAGAGTCGCGTTTTTCGATCCAATGCCCCCCGGGCAGTGAACCACCCCGAAGTTCAACAGTCGGACAGCTCCAGCGCTCAGCTAGGTTCCATACAGCATCAGCCAGTTGCCGGGTCGCTGCGGGGCTAACCGACAATATTCCGCCGCCGACCGCAAAGCCACAGGACACGATTGCACGACCAAATAAAGCGGAATGGATGAGGTGAAACGGAAGAATCGCGGCGATGTCGCCGTTGCTGAATTCTGCAAGGAGGCAATGCGCTGCCTGACCCGTTCCCGCTTGGATTGCCCTGAGCCAAGCAGGGCGATGGAATGGTAATCCGGCCGGATGCGCGATCACCCAGCTGTCTATCCGATTACATAGATCTGCGTCATTCAGGTCTGCGGCCCTGACAATGATTCGGCTCGAGAAAATTGGTGCATTCATGCCAGCCGAGCCTGCTCTCTCGCCACGATTGCGTCCAGCCGCTCCCATTGGAAGTCACGGGGCAAACGCCGCAGTTTTTGGGCCATTGCATCGAGCTTTGTATAATGTCGCAGTTTGGACTTTAACGGGGCATTGGCAACCCTGGGTTGATCGGGATCGATCTCCCAAGGGTGAAAATAGATGATCGCGGGGCGCTTGGCAGTTAAATTTACCTGGCGAATTGCCCATTTTGAAAATGCGTAGGGCAAAAGTCGAAAGAACCCTCCGCCACCTGCTGCCAATCTTTTGGGACCGAATTGCGCCGTGGTCACCGGTACTTCGAGGAAGTCGCTCCCTGCAACCGGACGGAATGCAAAGCGCGGTGCCTCGGCCCATCCATAATGGTCATGCTTAATTGGCGCTACACTCGATGAATAAGTGTAGCCGTGAGTTGCCAATATTTCATGGGCCCATGGTGTGCGGTGGTCAATCGAGAAGCTCGGGGCCCTGTATCCGGTAACCAGTGAACCAGAAAGGTCTTCGATCAATTTCCGCGCCCTGTCGATATCGGCTGCAAACTGTGCTGGTGTGAACGTAAACACCCTGTCATGGCCATAGCCGTGGCTGGCGATTTCGTGACCTGCCTCGACGATGCGACGCATCAATGCAGGATATCGTTCCGCCACCCACCCGAGCGTGAAGAAGGTACCGTGGATGCCTTCATCAGCGAAAAGAGCCAGCACAGCGTCGGTATTGCGTTCAACACGACATTCGCGAGAATCCCAACTATCCCGGTCAATAACGGTTTCAAACGCCCCGACTTGGAACCAGTCCTCAACATCCACGGAAAGAGCATTTCGCACCGGCATCAGCTTTCTTCAAAAGCGGCCGCTGCCGCAGTCATGCTCAAGCCGCTCGGCTGCTCTGCCCAAAGCGAGCTTCAGTGCCCTGTTCCTTGTCCATCCAATCGATCATCATGGCGAGAACCCGTCGCAAGGCAACTTCCTGCTCCGCGACACGTTGCTCAAGCAAGGAAACACGCATCAACAGGTCGTCGGTATCGTCGGCACTTGTGGATATCTCCTCCAAGGTGGCCGGTTGGGTTATCGTGGTCGCAATGTCGTCAACCATGGGGGCAACATGCGCCTCGTGCACTTCAGCATCATGCTCTTCCAAGATTTCGTCTTCCGGTGCGATAAAGGAAGCCCGCGCAGACATGGGCACCTCATATTCGAAAGGTTTGCCGGCCATGTCAGCCACCACTGCCCTGACCAGGCTGCCATCGAGTATATCGACTTGTTCGACTGCACCCATGAGCATCACGCGGTTCATCAACGTGTTGAGCTTGCGGGGAACACCACCGGTTTCAGAATAAAGCGCAGAAAAAGCATCTGCGGTTACCTGTGGTCGACCGGTCCAGCCCGCACGTGTCAATCTGTGAATGATATACGGTTCGACCTCATCAGCTTCCATTGGCTCGAGATGGTGCGTTGCAATCACGCGTTGGCGCAGTTGTTCCAGTTCAGCTGCATCACGCACAAGGTCACGAAACTCGGGTTGTCCCAAGAGGAAGATTTGTAGCAGCGCCGATGACCCGAGCTGGAAATTCGACAGCATCCGCAATTCTTCAAGGGCATCAATGGAAAGATTCTGGGCCTCGTCGACGATCAGTAGACAACGCCTTCCGGTGCGCGCTTCCGCATGGAGAAAATTCTCGATGCTTTTCAGCGTTGAAGCCTTGTCTAGTCCGCGCGTGTCGATACCAAAAGACTCAGCCGCCATGTGCACCATATCAAGCCCGTCAAGCTGGCTGGTCACAATTGTCGCCGCAGTGAGCCTTGCCTTGTCCACACTTTGCATCAGATGACTGACCAGCGTCGACTTGCCTGCGCCCACTTCGCCCGTGATCACGATGAAACCTTCACCTTGCGCCAACCCATAGCCGAGATACGACAATGCCTTGCGGTGCGTTGCGCTCTCGAAATAAAATTGAGGATCAGGCGTTAGCTGGAAAGGCCGTCCACTCAGTCCATAAAATTGGTCGTACATATCCGATCCTTTAGAAACTGTAACGAAGTCCAAGCAGCGCAGATGCTGTCAGGTCGCTATCGAAATCTTCTTGCTTGTAACTATCTAGCCCAACTGCTGCGGATGCAGAAAGCCCACGAATGATCTGCCGATAGAGCGCCGCGTTGGCCCCGGTCGACAGCACGTCGCTCGCTCCTGCAAATCCGGAATCAAAATAATTGGCGTAAATGTTCGATTCAAACCGCGTGCGATGATCAATATCGGTTCCCAAATAGGCAACTGCAAAATAATTTTCATCCACCAGGCCGTTTATCTGGGCCTGCGCGCCCAAAGACGAGGCAATGAACTTGCGTTGATTGTAACCAACAGCAAAGCCATTGTCCCAACCGCCTGCAGTGCCACTAAATGATCCTGTAACACCGCGTTGGCGGAAGGCGGCTGATGAAGCCCCCTGCAGCGCATCATTCATGCAAAAACCGCCCGTCTGCGCGAATGCGCAACTTGAAATGTCACCCGACAAAGGGTTGCGCAAGGTCCGAAACTGCGTTGGCAAACCAGCCAGATTATCGTTTAAGAGGCTCCCAAATCCCGAAACCGTGTCATAAACCGAGACATTCACGGCCCAGTCACGGCCTGGCTGATAACTCAAGCTGCCAGTATATGTATCGCTGCCATAGCGGCGGCCATAGGTCGCGGTCAAAGATGTGCGAGAGCTCGGCCTCCACATCACGCCTGCATCCCATATCAACCCGTCTTGATCATAGGCCACCAGGCGTGGAGAAGTCGGATCTGTGACCAGCCGCCCATCCCCACCAACAATGGGAGCACCAAGAGCATCGCGTAACGCATCACGTTCGCTAATCTTGATATCTTCGTAGCCAACACCGCCCACTAGAGCGAAAGTTGGTGAAACCGGAACAGTCACGTCACCACGCACATATTTGCCTTCGAATCGTCCATCGAGCTGCCCGGCGTCTTCACGTTCCCAAGAGCCACTTACCGCCCAACCAATCGGAAGATCTCCAGGTTGCATGCCGACCGACGCCGTTGCGACCTGGCTCGTGCTATCGTCAAACTGGTCAAAACGCTGTTGGCCCATGGGAAGGGCAACCACTTCCTTGGTCTCGACCTTTGTATATCCTGCGCGGTAGGCCGCGTTTATGCTGAGATCACCGGCCTGCGTTGAAAAGCTCGGGCCTGCAAAAACCGAATAGACCTGGGTCACATTGTCAGGGTTACCAACCAGATTTGTGGATGCAGCCCCCCTGCCGTCGACCCGGCTACGTGCCGCAACGCCGCCCGCCTCAAGGCTGACACTGCGAGTCAAGGCGACAGAGCCTCTGCCAAGGCCTGTAACTATATCCTGATCTTCAACACCATCGTCATATCCGATGATGCGTTCGTATCGCAGGCTGATTTGCGCTTCGGCCCGTCTTGTTGCAACAGACGCGTCCAACCCGGCTGCGACGGTTGAATAGGTCAATACGTCGCCACCACTATTGAGATCGGCCACCAGGACCTGTTGCGCCTCGATATATGGCGCAATCTCGACGCGCGGTGCTTCACGTTTACCGCCGCTTCGTGCACGCTTCTGGGCAGGTGGCGCCTCTTGCGATTGCACCTCTTCTGGCGTTTCAAAACCATCGTCGATGGGCGACCATTCGGGCGCAATCTGCTGAGCCATTGCCGGTAGAGGGGCACAAATTGCTATCCCGCCCAGCAATGCGAGTTTGAAGATGTGATTGCGTATCATGACGCTCCATATCCGTAATAGTTGCCGAACTTGCGTCCGGTGGGTGAAAATTTGGTCCGGTTGAGTAACAGCTGGACATGCTCGCATCCGCTCAGCAGGCTGAGTGCGTCACGCAATGCACTGTCTGTTGTCACATCTGCATGCACCACCATCAAAGTCTGCCCTACATGCAAGGCCAGAACCGACGCAGGGGATGCGGCCAGCGCCGGAGGCGAATCGAAGATGATGATCCGCGACGGATCGTTGCGTGTCAGTTGATCAATGATTTCGGCTGTGCGCACTGCTGCAAGATATTCGGTATCCTGGTTGGTTTGACTTCCTGCCGGCAGGATTGAAAGTCCCAAAATATCTGTCTCGATAACAAGGGACTCAACATCACAGTCCGGGTCGGCCAACGCATCCATGAACCCTCGGTGCTTTTCGATGCCAAGTGTTGACAAGACACTAGGCTTTGCAAAATCTGCATCTATCAGGAGAACGCGATTGTCCTTCTCGCTTGCCATCGAAAGCGCGAGATTGATGGCACAATATGTCTTGCCCTCATTTGGATTCGCAGAACAGACTAGGATTCGTTCGCCATACGGCAAGGCTTCAAGCCCTTTGCCGCCGCGCGCTGTCAGCAGCAATTGCCGTTTGACGATTCTGAATTCTTCCGAAAGCCCGGTAACAGGCCCGTCCGGTACAATCAGGTTCTGTGCTGCCAACCGATCCCGATTGATGGCGACAAAATTGGAGCTGGCCGGACGCGCGGACATGGAGTTGTTAACTGCCGGGACGATTTCGCCCGTGTTTGCTGCGCTCCCAATGGGAGGCGTCAGGGCAGCTGGAGCGATTGGGACAGTTGCTGGTTGTTCGGCTGCCGGAGATGCCATGCCCCCGCGAAGCGAGGCACCAAAATCATACATCGCCGAGGCACGCTCTAGGAGCGAACCCGCAGATTTGATCGAGCTATGCTTGTTCATGTTCCCGAGCCTCTCAAGCTGTCATTGCGCGCTGGACAAATTCTGCCACCAGCAACAATGCAAAAACGCATACGAGACCAGCCGAGGCGCCATAAAATACTTTCATGCGTTGCTTACGAAACGCGCGCTCCTCTCCCGTCAGCATCTGCGAGATAGACCCAATCACGGGTAGACCACTTGCGCGTTCTAGCTTTGCTGCAGTCGGAAAGCTGGTTTGGATGTGGCCCAAGGCAAAAGCTGCACCAATCCCCGCGCCAACTCCAACGATCAATACGGCCGCCAACAATAGTGGCCGATTGGGCGCAGCTGGAACATGCGAAAGCGACGGTTCCTTCACGACGCGAAATTGCACAGAATCTGTTTGGGTTTCGACCTGCCCGCGCAAACGAATTTTGTCACGGTCGGCTACCAATTTGTCGTACTGGGCCTTTAAACCTTCATAGTCGCGGTTGATGCGCTGATATTCAGCAGCGATACCTGGTTCTGCAATTTGCTTTGCAGCCAATTGCGCCATGTCTGACTGAATGGCGTTCTTGCGTGCTGTCAATGCTGCGACCGACGCCTCGCGCTCAGCACGCATTGATTGCAGCGAGCCATATGCCGGATTTGGCGTCTTGTAGCCCCCGCCGCCTGAAGACCCGCCGCCTGTTGAGCGTAAGGCTGTAATCTGGTTC
Organism: Sphingorhabdus sp.; assembly: GCA_049663505.1. GTDB lineage: Bacteria > Pseudomonadota > Alphaproteobacteria > Sphingomonadales > Sphingomonadaceae > Sphingorhabdus_B. The sequence continues at coordinate 2,051 of JBATDO010000384.1, read as the reverse complement.
CTGATTGCAATCACATCAGGGTGGCCATCAGTAAATCCTCGGGCACGCATGGAAGCAAGTTCACCTTGCGCTTGTGCGAGTGCGCTCGGAGCTCCGCTTCCCCCGAACACGGATGTATTCAAAGTGGCGGGTGTGCCGGCCAGCTGGCCATTAAGTGCTGAAAGCGCGCTTCGGGCCTGGATAAGTTGCGAATCAATTTGACCAAGTTCCGCACGAGATGCTTCCATTCGTTGCGATACTGAGCCGACTCCGGGGAGCAAACCTAGGTTCTGCGTTTCATAAGCAACGCGCTTGGCTTCTGATTCTTGTAGTGCCTTCTGCCGGGATTCGATCTGCGCATCGAGAAAGCGAAGAGTCTGACTGGTTTCATTCCGGTCGCCTGCAATATTATCCTCTTCGGCCACATCTATCAGCTTTTGCACGATGTCGCGCGCAAGCTTGCCGCTTGGCTGCTTTACAGTGATGGCAAAAAAGTCGTCCTGTTCCGGCTTGACCTCTATATTAGCCCGCAGACCTTCAATTTTTCCGGCCAATTCCCGGTCGGTTACAATCGTGGCTCCCAGATCGGTACCCCTGATCACCTTGGCAAGATTGGGGGATGAAGCCAATGTCTGCCCGAGCTGCTGAATATTTTTGCGCTGGTCTTGTGAACTGATACCGACCTGATCGGACAACATCGACTGAGTTTTGACCTGTATCAGTGCTTTTGATTCATATTTGTTTGGAATCATTGCCACGACCAGCCAACCCAGAAGGCACACGCCCCATGCCACGGCTAAGGCGAGCCATCGGCGATTCCACACGCAGTGTACGGCAATCCGAAATTCGTCGTAGAGACTGTTCATGTCAGCAATCAGGCTTTCTCTGGATTAGCTAGGATCAAAACATGCTCTCGGGGATGATGATCACGTCCCCGGGCTGCAAAAGGACATTGGCTCGGCTATCCCCTCGCTTGAGGAGATCTCCCAACCGCAATGAATATTCCTGCTGGAGCCCGGTGCCCTTGTTGTGGCGAATGAGGCGCGCCTTGTTGCCCGCTGCATATTCTGAAAGACCGCCAACAGCGATCATTGCGTCAAGCACGGTCATATTGGCTCGATATGGGATCGACGCAGGTTTTTCCGTCGCGCCAACCACGCGGACCTGTTGGGAAGTAGTACCGGCGAACTCGTTCACGATTACCGAGACGATGGGATCATTTATATACTGCGACAACTGGAGCTTTATGTCCTGGGCAAGCATCGTCGGCGTCTTGCCCACTGCTGGCATGTCTGTAATTAGTGGAGTCGTAATTCGTCCGTCCGGGCGCACTTGCACTTTTGCGCCCAATTCGGGATTTCTCCAGACAAATATCGTCAGCTGGTCGAGCGGACCGATCATATAGTCTTCACCCGGCCCTTCGCGCAGAGAAACCGTCGGGGCCTGCGGAAGTTCAGGTCCGCCACCAACCGAACCACATCCAGTCAGCGCTGTCGCACTCGCACCAAGGGCTAGCATCAGCTTGATTTTCAATGAATTCCGCATCGTCAAATCCTCTTGTTCTGCGGCGCGAGTGCCCAGTTCACCCCTATTGGCGAGATGGCATTTGTCGCAGATTGGACTTTGCTATAAAAAAAAAGGGTAAACAGACCGTTAGGATTAACCGGATTTTCGCCTTCAAAAAGGCCGTCGAGCACTCACTTCAGCAAGGCAACTACCTGTTTACGTGTAAAATTGCGTCAATGTAGTGAACCGACCGATCCGATCAAAGGCTGTTCCTCGCCCGTTTTGAACCTGTGCCAGCTGGGGAAAACAAATCTGCCACTGCGATAAGCGCGGTACAGGAAATAAAATCCTGTAGCAGTACACAGGCAAATTGCCGGAAGTGAAGCTTCTGCGCCGAATGCACCGCCTGTCAGCAGATCCGGTCCCTCCATAACAGGTTTGAGTAGACCCGAGGTTTCGAAGCCAGATACTGCAACGCCAAATATACCCCCTTGGGTGAAATTCCACGCCATGTGCAATCCGATGGCAGCCCATAGACGCCGCGTAAGCATGTAAATTGCGCCAAG
>JBATDO010000383.1:0-2925 GCA_049663505.1 Sphingorhabdus sp. | reverse complement strand
TCCGTCCACTTGCCGCTTCGAGATTGTAAAAGCTTTTTCGCGTATCGGGATAAGTTTCAAAAAAGTGATCAAAAACAACTGTTCGGATATCCAGGTCGCTTTGGGCTGCAGCAACCAGGCTTGCCTCCATCACAGCTAAAGGGCTGGCCAAGTCCATCGGGCCTAATTCTGGCCCCAGGGCGGAGGCGGTGTGTCGACTGGTGTGCTCAGGTCAAAGGCAACCCGAAACAGGCGTGCATTTTCGCCGACGCGTTTAAGTTCATAGACGAAGCCAGGGGAACGCTTGCTGTCGTCGGTAACGATTTCGATTGCCCAGATATTCGTTATAGATCGTGCGAGCGCCTCGCGCTGGAAAAGCGCTATGCTTTCTTGATCGACAGGAAATTCCTGCCGCTCGATGGACCCGATTGTCGCGGTGTCACCGCCATACATGGTCACTTGATCATGGCTGCCATCCTCATGTCGGTGGTCGTGCTTGAGACGCAGCCCGGTTGGCGTGCGTGAGATGATCCAGGTCCTTGACCGGTCCCAACTCCCATCTGGTTTGCCGACATGAAATGGCACGCGGATTTCGGTTCCAGTGCAATTGCGTACATGCATCACCAACGGAACACCCGCCATTTCGGCATCTACCGGCTCGCCCGACACGAGCCGCCCTGCATAGGCCTTGCCACAAAATGACGAAAGCCGTTCAAAAAAACTGTCGGCTGAACTTTGTCGATCTGCTGAACTCGAATAATGGGAGCAGCCAGATAGCGCTGTTATCAATGCAAGAATATACCCCGTTCTCAACTCATCTTCTCCGTTACAATCCATGCCCAAATTACCAGCATGGATACGCCTTTGAAAATCGACCGCCAAACAGCGCCGCCGAGTTTGTTTGCTTGTGCGTCCGTGAAGTGAATGAATGCAGCAAGGCAGTCCCTGGCGACGATCTGCATCATCATCTTCTAGTGTTTCAGTGTCAAATTTCTCGCCACATAACAAGGCGCGTAAACAAAAGCAGCCCGGTACAATCAGGGGTGCGATCCCGTTGTCCCTGCGCAAGCGCCGATATCGGTTGCGCGGGAGCGTCGAGGCTTAATGTGCTCCAGGGCTTGCAGAAATCGGGTCCGTGCCAATTGGTACCACGAGGGCATTGAGTGCAACTATGCCACCGATTCGAGCTGATGGGTCGAGATCCCGGTGCTTCCAGGAACTCAAGATCCACGACAAATATTGAAGCTGGTAGATCCGCGCGCGATCTGAAGCGCGCGGGCACTGGCGCCTGGAAAACCTTGTCATCCAACGATCATTCGATGACAAGGCTCGCAACCAGGAGCTAGTCGAACAGTTCCTCGAAGAAGGATTTCTTGCGCTTTTTATATGGCTGGCCGTAGCCATGGCCATGAGATTGCGGTTCTTGAACATAGCCGTGGACAGGCCGCTGTGCAGCAATCGGCTGGGGAGCGGGCGCAATCTCCTGGCTGCTTCGTTCGATGATCTTGTCGAGCTCTCCCCGATCAAGCCAGACACCTCGGCACTGCGGGCAATAGTCGATTTCGACGCCTTGGCGGTCACTCATGACCAAAGGTATCTTGCAAACGGGGCAGGGCATTCCAGCAGCTGCATTCATGTTCAGGCACTCCTCTTTGAAATCCAAAAGAAGCGGTCCGACATCACCATTCCAAGGAATGGCCAGAGGGGCCCGGCCCGCCCGGTTCATTTGGGCAATAGCAGTCGCGCTTTCAAGGCCTTGCTTTGCCTAATTGTTGATGGCGCCTGTAATCCATGCGAGCGACAAGACAATTATCGCCAGCGTCAACGAAATACCCAGCACATAACGGACCCCGTGATTTTTTATGCCGCCGCTGGCTTCCTGCGTTGAGACTTCGATCTTATCGTTGTCCTGGGTCATGGCGCGACTCCAAAATTTAAGAGCGGGCAATATAGCCAACGACCTCATATCAGAATTCGTCGCCCGATGTTATCGGCTTTTGCGAAACGGCCACTCGACAACCTGTGTTACCCACAGGGCAAGCCAGATAAAAACCGGTTGAAGCGCGAGCCTCGGCCAGTGATACCAAGGTCCCATGTGCCTGCCCCCAATCGCGATATCATTGATCGCATGATTGATGTTTGCAGGCCACACGCACAGCGCATAAAGCGCAAGCCCAATGCCAGCTGCTTTTCGAGTTCGTGGAATGAGTATTCCCAATGCCCCGGCAATCTCGGCAACCCCGGTGAAAGCGACAACTGCTTGCGGATATGGCACCCACTCGGGCGTGATCGCGAGAAATCCAACCGGTGAGTTCAGGTGCATCACGCCAGCTGCCAGGTAGAAGGCTGCCAGGACCACGCGCAAGACGTTACGCACAAAAGGCAAGGTCGTCGCATTTCCGGGTCGCAGCCAATGCGGCAATTTTACTCATTTGCAGCTCCAAAGTCGAACGGACATTTGCCTGTACAACCATTATGCTCTCGCATTTAGCGCTTGCGGACGAACTCGGCACGTAGCACCAAGCCCTTGATCCCGTCAAAACGACAGTCGATTTCCTGGGCATCACCGGTAAGTCGAATCGACTTGATGAGCGTACCGCGCTTCAAGGTCTGGCCTGCACCCTTTACAGTCAGGTCCTTTATCAGGGTTACCTGGTCTCCGTCGGCCAGGATATTCCCTACTGAATCGCGTACCTCGACAATACCTTCGATATTGGCTTTTTCGCGTGCCTGCGAGGCACTGATCCATTCACCCGTGCCCTCGTCGTACACATAATCTTCTTCGTCATTCGCCATATCACTAGTCCATTTCGCTCACATGAGAAGTTGCCCTAGCGGCAATCTGCACCAAGCGAAAGCCAGTTGCAATTTGCAACGATGTCAGTAAGCTTTTTGCAGAGCAGAGCAGAGCAGAGCAGAGCAGAGCAGAGCAGAGCAGAGCAGAGC
>JBATDO010000382.1:0-7790 GCA_049663505.1 Sphingorhabdus sp. | reverse complement strand
GGATCCGACGGCGATCAGTTCCGCCGTCGGACCGATGCCATCAAATAGCTCGGGTTCTGTCCCGGTCATCCAGACCTGCGCGCGCGTTTGGGCAAGCAGTTCGAACAATGCCGCGCGGCGCGCTGGATCAAGATGGGCCGCCACTTCGTCCAGCAATAGAATCGGGGGTGCCCCCCGTTGATCCGTTACCAAGGACGCATGGGCGAGTATCAACGAAAGCAGCAACGCCTTTTGCTGCCCCGTGGAACACCGGTCAGCCGCCTGCCCATCTGCCCTGTTGTACACGACAAGATCGGCCCGATGAGGACCGATAAGCGTCCGTCCTATTGAGGCATCCCGGCGGCGTGCGCTTTTCAATGCGTCGCGCAAATCAGCGTTGGAGACTGGACCACTCATTTCAAGTTTCAGGCGGGGCACCGCAAAGGGCCCGGTCGGGGCGACATCGAGCTGCTCGGTCAGCGCGGACAACAAGCGTGCACGTGCTTCAACAATAGCTGAGCCACTTTCAGCCATGTGCAGTTCCAAGGCATCGAGCCATAGAGGATCTGGAGTGTCATCGCCCCCGAGAAGTCGGTTACGTTGCTGCATAGCCTTTTCATATCGCGTGCTATGTCTTGCATGGCTTGGCTCGAGCGCCAGAACCAGTCTATCCAGGAACCGCCTTCGCGAACCGGCGCCTTCAACAAACAACCGATCCATCGAAGGTGTCAGCCAAATTACAGACAACCATTCAGCCAGCGCGTTGATCGTTGCCGTCCCACCATTGATCCGGACCTTACGACGCTCGGCTGCACCGGCTTCCACGCCTGTCCCTATCACGATATCTCCGATTTCTGCAGCAACGGTAAAACCTCCATTGCTCTGGGCGCGCGATATTTCGCCAAGGGTAGCACGCCGCATCCCCCTGCCTGGCACCAACAATGATATCGCCTCTAATATGTTGGTCTTGCCCGCACCATTTGCACCGTGAAGTGCAATGAATTGTGTAGTTGGCCACAGCGACAGCGCGGCATGGTTGCGAAAATCGGTCAGAGAAAGGCGTGTCAGTGCCATAGGAGGCTTCTGCTATACGAGCCGCTGCCTTGGTCAACCGGATATTTGAATGGCCCCGTTCAGGCAATGCCAATTATTGGCGCGATTTACCATTTTATGTGGACCAAGGGATCTGAAAAATGGCCCTCTCTTGGGCCATCTAATTGGTTTAATTAGTTTTATTAAAATTGGCACGCTCCCTGCTAATGCATGAATATAGCCGGATGGTCCGGCGATTTAACCAGCCCGAACATCGGGTTACAAATTAAGGAACGTTATATGACTCTCTCTTCACGCACACAGATCGCCTCTGTATTCGCCGCCATTCTTTGCGCATTTATCACCATCGGAATGAGCGTTGCTCCCGCCATCGCGCCTGTAGCTAGCGTTGTTGCCTGAAAAAGAATGCACATTTGAGAACACTGCCCAATCGAAGTCCAGGGCAATACATTAGCCAGTCCCGGACACACTGACAAACAAAGGGAGTTTTAAGATTATGGCACGTTTAGCACTCGACAAAACCAACAAGAAAATCCTCGGCGTATGCGGCGGGTTGGCAAATTGGACTGGTATTGATCCAATGATCGTTCGGATAATCTTCGCCGCCGCAACGCTCATTGGCGTTGGATCACCGATCATTATCTATATCCTGCTTGCGCTCATACTGGAATGAATATCGCCAGTGGTTTTTCCTTGCTTCAGCTCATCGAAACGGGGCAGTAACAGCCCAGGTGAGCAGGAGGCAGGACTTGGCCGGCAACGAACATCAATTCAATTCCCGTGAGTTTGAACGCGGGACGGTCACCATCGATGCCGAGGTCCGCGAAAAGGGAGCGGGAAAGCAAAAAATTTCCGTACTCGACTTGTCGCGCTCAGGCTTTCGGATGCATTGCATATTCCTGATACCAGATGACAGGACGGTTTACCTGATAATGCCAGGATTTGAGTCGATGGAAGCCCGAATTGCCTGGCGCGAAGACCATTATTATGGCTGCGAATTCAAACAGCGCCTGCACGAAGCCATTTACGACCACGTAATAAAAACATATCCACAGTTGAACCACTAAAACTGATGGCAAGGCAACAGGCTTCGCCGATCGAATATTGCGACGTAAAGAAGTGCAGGCCCTTGTTACCTGAGGCTGCCTTGTGCAGGTTCAAGGCCAGGGCACCCAATTCTCAACCCGGCCATTGCCCATTCAGCTACTTTTGCGAACAAACACCGTTCCAGCCGAATAGCCCGCCCCAAAGGAACAAATCAGGCCGATATCGCCCGCAACAAGATCTTCATTGTGCTTGTGGAATGCGATAATTGAACCAGCGCTTGATGTATTGGCATATGTATCCAGCACCGTTGGACTCTCGTCTTCGGTTGCTTCGTGCCCAAGGACTCGCTGTGAGATTAGCCGGTTCATGCCTGTATTCGCCTGGTGTAGCCAAAGTCGTCGCAAGTCTGCACCTTGCAGCCCAAGGCTGGTTGCATGGTCCAAAATCATATGCCCTACCATGGGCACGACTTCTTTGAACACCTTGCGTCCTTCTTGCACGAACAGCTTGTCATTGCGGGGACCGCTTTGATCTATTGGCTCCCCGTGCGCGCGATTGAGAAATCCGAAATTATTTCGAATATTGTTGGAAAACTGCGTCTTCAGCCGCGTTCCTAAAATCTCCCAATGACCGTTGGGTGCCAGGTCCTTCGCCTCAACCAATATGGCAGTTGCAACGTCACCAAAGATGAAGTGACTGTCGCGGTCGCGCCAGTTCAGGTGGCCTGAAGTGATTTCCGGATTTACCACCAGAACCGAGCGCGCATTTCCGCTACGGATATAATCGGCCGCAGTCTGAATGCCAAAAGTAGCAGAAGAGCAGGCAACATTCATGTCGAATCCGAATCCGCGCTCCATTCCCAACTCGTGCTGGATTTCGACTGCCAAGGCAGGATAGCTGCGCTGCATATTGGATGCAGCGCAGAGCACCGCATCCACTTCTGATATGGCCCGCCCAGCTCTTTCCAAGGCATCGCGACAAGCAGCAACACCAATCTCGGCCATGAGCGAAATCTGGTCATTAGAGCGCTCCGGATAACGCGGCTCCATGATTTTCGGATCAAGAATTGCAGTTTTATCAATTACATGGCGAGACTTGATCCCACTGGCTTTCTCTATAAACTCGATCGAGCTATGGACCAATGGCTGGGCATGGGGATTGGATTGATTGTACAGGTCGGCATAAGCATTGAAGCTCGCGACGAGTTCCTCATTGCTTATAGTATCGACTGGTGTGAACAATCCGGTTGAGGAAATTACCGGTATTGCAGAGTGGCTGCCGTGCGCCATGATATGATCCCATTATCGTTTTGATTGCATCCGGACGCCTAGCGCCTGCGTATTTATGAAACAAGCCGTTTGCAGCAACATACAACATCGTTAATGACTTCGTGGGGAGAAAGCCAAATCATGTCATTCAAGCAGCGCAAGCCTAGCTGGGTTTCCCGCATGTTTCGCAAAGCACTTGTGGGGGTCTACAAGCATCATGGCTGGCATGCGCATGGAGTGGTCCCCTCACCGCGCAAATTTGTACTGATCGCAGCACCGCATACCAGCAACTGGGATTTTCTCTATTTTATCGGTTTAACCGAAGAACTAGGTATCGAACCTCATTTCATGGGCAAAAGCAGCCTCTTTCGCTGGCCATGGCGCAATTTCATGCTCGACATGGGAGGCGTGCCTGTCGATCGAAGTGGCTCGAAAAATTACGTGCAGCAAATGATTGACGAGTTTGCAAAACGCGACGAGTTCATGCTGACGATTGCCCCTGAAGGGACGCGGGGGAATGTGCGGTCCTGGAAAACCGGCTTTTATCACATCGCTTTGGGCGCCAAGGTTCCCATCGTCATTGGAATGATGGACTATCCTTCCAAGTCCGGAGGCTTGGGTGCCGCGATTTGGCCTACAGGCGATTATCAAGCAGACATGGCAGAGATTGCCCAATATTATGCTAAGGTGACCCCAAAGCACCCGGAAAAGAAAATGGCAGCAATAGTCAGCGAGGATTTAAAATGATCGATTGGCATCAAATTCTCGGCGTAAATCTTGCCGTCTTGATGGGAGTAATCCTTGCACTTTGGGCCTATTCCGTCCGGATCAAGGATGTCTCGTTTATCGACGCATTCTGGGCATTTGGGATGGTTCTGCTGGCATGGACCACATGGGCCCAGTCGGGATCTCCCGGAGCGCGCTCCCACTTGATATTGGGATTGACCACCCTGTGGGGCATGCGTCTTTCGATACACCTTTTCACGAGGTGGCGCGCCCAAGGCGAAGATCCCCGATATGCAAGAATCATGGCGAGCGTAACAGAAAAGCGCGGCTGGAGCTGGGGGAAGGCCTCCCTACTCTCTGTGTTTCTGACGCAAGCCCCGTTGCTTTTCATCACGTGCCTGCCCGCACAGCTTGGCATTTGGGCAAGTGATGGAGGGCGGACGATAATCGGGCCTTTGGGTGCATTGGGAGCTGCAATAGCGATATTGGGCATCGCCTTCGAAACCATCGGGGACGCACAGCTTCGCCGCTTCCGCGCTAACCCTGCCAACAAGGGCAAGGTGCTTGAGACAGGACTATGGCATTACACGCGCCATCCCAATTATTTTGGCGATGCCTGCACATGGTGGGGAATCTGGCTCATCGCTGCCGAAACTGGCATGACGGGATGGGTAAGCATTGTAGGCCCGATTTTCCTTACCTTTACACTACTCAAATGGTCAGGAGGCCCCCTGCTTGAACGTGGACTGAAGAAGTCACGCCCGGGTTATGATGACTATATTCGTCGCACTTCTTCTTTTTTCCCATGGCCGCCAAGAAAGGCCTAGCTATTTCACCAACCAAATTTCGCCATAACCGTTGAAGGCTGGTGCAACCTTGTGCTTTATCTCACGATCTGGTGCAAAACCCAAATTGGCGAAGCGTTCAAACAGCAACGGCAATGCGATTTTAGCCTGTGCCTTTCCCAGCCCGGCACCCAGACAATAATGGGCGCCGCCGCCAAATGCAAAGTGCTGGATATTCTGGCGTTCAATATCGAATTTCTGGGGATTGGGGTTCATCGCCGGATCAAAATGCACGCCAAATAGCGACATATGGATGGTGTCACCCTTGTTGATGGTCTTGTCGGCGACTTGCATGTCCTGGTGCGCACTACGCAACACCTGGGCCACAGGAGGCTCAATCCGCAATATCTCGTCCATTGCATTATCATGGAGTTCGGGACGCGATCGGAATTTCTCCAACTGCTCTGGGTTTTTCAGTAGCTGTACGACCCCAGCCCCCAACATGTCCGTGGTGGTCGAATTGCCTGCAATCAGCAATAACCTAATCAGCAGCACGATGTCTTCGGTCGTCAGGCTGTCTCCTTCCTCCTCTGCCTGGGCCATTCGCGTAATCAGGTCGTCACGAGGGGCCTTGCGCCGGATCTCGATCTCTCGGGCGAGATAGTCTGCAAGAACTGTTGTCGACTCTTCATAAAGCGACGTTTGCTCCGGCGTCCGAAATGGATTGAGTGCCTGCATGCACCCTAATGACCAGCGGCGAAAGTCCGCCCGATCTGCGGTACTGATCCCGAGAAGTTCGGCCATAACCGTCGTGGGAAGCGGCGAACCAAATAGTTGGACAAAATCAAACTCGCCAACTTGGGCATCGATGTCGTCAGCGAGGCTTCGTGCGATCTCTTCGATGCGAGGAAGCATTGCCTCGACAGAACGCTTGTTGAATGCCTTTAGAACGAGCGTTCGCTGACGTTTGTGCTCGGGGTCATCGAGCATCAATATCGAGAGCTCTTTGCTGTTATTGCCATATAATGTGCGCGAAAAACTGCCTTCATTGGCCTTGCGGGGGTCAGCGTTCAGTTCACGATTCTTGATGATTTCCGATACTTCTGCACCTCGCGTCAAAAAAAATCGGTTCAATTGCTGGTCGTGGTGCACAGGGTCTTCAGCTCTAAGCCGGTCAAGCGGCACCCAAGGTGTTTCGCGATATGTTGGATCCAATGCAGAGAGCTGATAGCCGGTAGGAAGTGGTAATTTCTCATCGGACATCGCGCGTCTTCCGGTCAGATTGTTGATTTGATCGAACTATCGCAGATTATGAAGGGCAGCAAGCACGGTGAACAATCAGCCGGCCGCTACACCGAATAAATCATGTTCATCGGCATCTTCGATCAGGACCTCGATGATATCGCCCGATTTCAATTCTGCCCCGACGTCGCGCAAATACACGTTGCCGTCGATTTCCGGCGCGTCGGCTTGTGATCTCCCGGTTGCACCGACGCTGCCTTCATCGTCTGCCTGGCCAACTTCATCGATGATCACAGGCAAAACCCTTCCGACCTTTGCTGCCAACTTGGCCGCACTGATGGCAGCGGTCTTTTCCATGATACGCTGATAACGTTCTTCCTTCACCTCCTCAGGCACATGGTCGGGTAGAGCATTGGCAGCAGCGCCCTCAACGGGCTCAAAACGAAAGGCTCCGACGCGATCCAGTTGAGCTTCATCAAGCCAGTCTAGCAAATATTCAAAGTCGGCATCGGTTTCGCCAGGAAATCCTACGACAAATGTAGAGCGGATCGTGATGTCCGGGCAAATGGCACGCCATTTATGCACTCTTTCGAGTACCTTTGCTTCATTTGCCGGACGCTTCATCGCCTTGAGCACATTGGGTGCAGCGTGCTGGAACGGGATATCAAGATAAGGCGTTATCAAACCTTCAGCCATCAAAGGAATGACCTGATCGACATGCGGATACGGATAGACATAATGCAATCGTACCCAGGCGCCCAATTTGCCGAGCTCACGCGCAAGATCCGTCATATGTGCACGTACTGGGGCGCCTTTCCAATCTCTTGGTTCGTGCCTTATATCCACGCCGTAGGCAGATGTATCCTGACTGATTACCAGCAATTCTCTTGTACCAGCCGCCACGAGCTTTTCCGCCTCTCGCAGGATTGCATCGGGTCGACGACTGACAAGGTCGCCTCTGATACTGGGAATTATGCAAAAGGCGCAGCGATGGTTACAGCCTTCAGAAATCTTCAAATAGGAATAATGCCGCGGCGTGAGCTTGAGTGCCCCTTCAGGCACAAGATTGATAAAGGCATTGACTGGCATGGGAGCAGCTTCATGGACTGCACCGACGACCTCCTCATATTGATGCGCACCACTGATCGCGAGCACATTTGGATAGCGCGCGCGGATCATTTCGGCCTCATTTCCAAGGCAACCAGTGACAATCACGCGTCCATTTTCAGCCAGGGCTTCGCCAATGGCTTCCAAGCTCTCTTCCTTGGCCGAGTCCAGAAAACCACAGGTATTCACCAGAACGACATCGGCGCCTGCGTAATCGGCCGACATTGTGTAGCCATCGGCGCGCAATTTGGTCAAAATGCGCTCGCTGTCGACAAGTGCCTTTGGACAGCCAAGGGAAACCATGCCCACTTTGGGCGCCACTGCTAGTTTAGTTGTCATGATGCTCGCGCGCATAGCGGGTCTGACCATACTTGTCACGCAAGCGCTTTGGTCGGATTGCTTCTTCGTTAAAGATAGGAGGATCACGCATTTGTTGCCCAAGCTAGGTTGCTGCCATTCCTTCGTCTTTATTTACATTCATTGTGGGTGGAATGGGGAACGGGCCGGGATTGTTTGAAAACCTCGCAAGTAGAAGCAGGTGTCGCTGAAGAAGCGATCAAAAGACGGCACCCGGCCGTTATAA
>JBATDO010000381.1:0-4438 GCA_049663505.1 Sphingorhabdus sp. | reverse complement strand
CTACAAAGGATGCATAAATTGCCATCCACCTATCGCGTTGCTCCGGGACAATCCAGTTATCGCGACAGGTCAAGATCAGCGCACGGGCGTTGTCATCGATACAATAGCCATGCCGGCGATCAGGCACAGAATATCTGCTGTGCTGCAATATTCCGGTGTCATCACTGTGCCGAGCAATTGCATCAAAGGGCAATTTCTCAGGTATGGAGGGAAGCTTGATCGGGGTCGGTTTCGTATTGGACATCAGCGCTTGTCCTTCAAAGCAGGCCATCGCAGCCTCGGCCAATCGCGGCCAGATCATGTCGCGGCCTGCCGCGTAGGTGCGCTTGCGAAGGTCCATGAGCCCTACTTCATCCTCCAGCAAGTCCACGATGGCCCGAGCAAAGCCATTGCTATCGCCAAATTCAACCAGCCGTCCAAGACCGTCGCCCAACAGCTCGGATGCATGGACATAAGGCGTCGAAACGATTGGCTTTCCGAGCCCAACTGCATAAGCAAGCGTGCCAGAGGTAACTTGTGCCGGGTTAAGATAAGGCGTCACATAAATGTCGGCCGCGGTCAGGTAATCAAGCAGGCCCTCGGTTTCACAAAAACCATCGATCATGCAAACATTAGGTCCAACGCCGAGCTCCTCTGCCATTGATTGCAGCTTTGCCCGGTAGCTCTCGCCTTCGCGTGCAATGATATGCGGGTGCGTGGCGCCCAAGATGACATAGAGGGCATTAGGAATGTGTCTAACCACAGTGGGCATGGCCGCGATCACCGTTTCGATGCCCTTGCCCGGAGACAGCAGGCCAAATGTGAGGATGACCTTGCGATCTTCCCAACCGAATGCCTTTTTCATCGGCCCGGTCGGGGTAAACACCCGGTCAGGGACACCATGTGGAATCACCCGGATTTTTGCCGGGTCACAATGATAGGTATCGATGAGAATTGTCCTTGCTGCTTCGGCCATAACGATCAGCGTTTCACATCGTTCGACCAATCCGAGCATCACAAGCCGCTGCGCGGGAAGGGGTGCGTCAAGGACTGTATGCAAGGTCACCGCAACCGGTATCGTCAAGCGATCGATCAGGGTCAAAATATGGGCTCCCGCCTCGCCGCCAAATATCCCGAACTCGTGCTGGATCCAGACCATGTCAGCGCCGCCTGCCAATATTTCGGCTGCTGCCTGGCGATAGGAAGACAGGACTTGCTGCTCGATCGTACCAGTAACACAGGCTGGATATTCATAGGATCGTTCGCGGTCATTCATCGCCCACACGTCCATCTTCACATTTGGAAATCGCCCCTGAAATGCCTTGTGAATGTCGGTGGTAAATGTTGCAATGCCGCATCGGCGTGGCAAGTAGTTACCAATCAACGCGATCCGCGAAATTCGCGCAGGAGCAGAGGTTTGCGATCCTGTGCGATTCGGCAGCGATGCAATGGGGCTGTTTGAGGAAACTGGAAAATCCATGGGTTACCGATCCGCCTAAGTTCGCCCCCCTGTCACCTTCACCTGCTCGAAAAAAAATGCTTCTCCAATCCGCAAATCTACTATGTTGAAAGCACAAAAAAAGCCTTCAGCCTTGGCCCGACGGCGGTGGCATGGGTAACGGAATCGCTGGACAATCGTCCTCTTCTGCAATGAAGGCGATACGAAGCGCCTCAGAGAGGCTGCGAACTCGCAATTTCTCCATCAAGTTGGCGCGGTAGATTTCGACGGTCCGCGGCGAAATTCCCAAGTCATATGCAATGGTTTTATTGGGAAAGCCGGCGACCAGTCCATTAAGGACGTCACGCTCACGGCCCGTCAGGCTCGCCAGCCTGATCTTTGCCTCCCCGGCCTTCATTCCGCGGTCATTCGACCGATCAAGCCTCGCATATGCCTCGTCTATCGACCGCAGCAAGACCTCTTTCTCATATGGCTTTTCAATGAAGTTTACAGCGCCTGCACGCATTGCCTTGACAGCCACGGCTATGTCACCGTGACCTGTCAAAATGACCACCGGCATGTCAATGCCGCGCTCCGACATTTCCTGTTGGACCGCCAAGCCATCCTTTTCCGGCATCCTCACATCAAGCAAAACGCACCCACGCTCAGCCGATTTGGCCTCTTTCAGGAACTCTACGCCTGAAATATAGGTGGCTACACGGTAACCCGCATTTTTCAGCAGAAAGGCTACGGAACGGCGCACGCTGTCATCATCATCGACAATGTGAACCAGCTTTTCATTGTTCATCCGGATTCTCCCTCGGGGCCCTCGGCAACGTAAATGTGAAGACGGTCCCGCCGTCCTCGACCGCATCGACTGTCAGATGCCCACCGTGCGCTTCAATGATTGTTCGGCATATCGAAAGTCCCAGTCCCATGCCTTGCGCCTTGGTACTGATGAACGGCAGGAATAGCTGGTCGATCATTTCAGCGGGAACCCCGTGGCCTGTATCGGCTACCGAAATGGCCACCTGGTTCTTGCCATCTGGACGTGCCCTGATGGTCAAAATCTTGGTAATGCCGCCATCCATTGCCTCGATGGCATTGCGCATGAGATTGACCATGACCTGCTGGATCTGGACTCGGTCGGCGAGGACATTGTCGATGTCGGGTTCAATTTCAATTGACCAGGCAACACCTTTTTCTCGCGCACCAACCAAGCCCAGCGTCGTTGCATCATTGACCAGTTTGCTGAGTGGCAGAATCTGCTTGTCTAGTTCGCCCTTCGACACGAAATCGCGCATCCGACGAACAATTTGCCCGGCCCGCAATGCTTCTTTTGAAGCCTCGTCCAATGCTTCTTGCAGTAACGAAGTGACATCTTGCACGCCATCTTTGATCAAGTCGCGGCCCGCAGATACATAGTTCGCGATGGCCGTCAGCGGTTGGTTCAGTTCGTGCGCCAGCGCTGAGGCAAGCGTTCCCACAGCACTTAAGCGAGAAGCATGGACAAGCTCGGCCTGGACCTCCTGCAAACGCGTTTCGGTAACGAATTTTTCTGTTAAGTCGCGTAAAAATCCGGTGAATGCCCGGTGCGTTCCAATCCGCGCTTCGCCAATGGACAATTCGATCGGAAAAATGCTGCCGTCACGCCTTCGTCCTTCTACCACCCGACCCACGCCGATAATTCGTTTTTGCCCTGTATCCATGTAGCGCTTGAGATACCCGTCATGCGCCACCTTGTGCGGTGGCGCCATTAATATGCTGACATTTTTTCCAACGACTTCGCGTGCTTCATAGCCAAACATCATTTCCGCCGTAACGCTGAAGGAGGTGATCAAACCATCGTCGTCAATGACTATCATCGCATCAGGAACGGTCGCCAGGATCGCAGAAAGGAGAGCTGCACTGTCGGTCAATTTTTGCACGTTCTCCTCACGAACGCTCACGTCCCGCCCCGATAGGACCACGCCAGCGATCTCGCCCTTGATCCCTTTGAGCGAAGCCATCCGACATTCGGCCATGCGTGATCTGCCATCGATCCCGCAAAGCTCCAGCAGCAAGGGATGATCAATTACTTCTGACCTGCCTGATATTATATCATCGAAAGCCTTTTTGAAGGATACCACGCAGCTTGGCGCGACCAGCGAAAGCGGATCGTCATGCGGCATTTCAGAGGCCGAACGCGCCCCGATCAAGGCCAAGCCCGCTGGATTTATTTCAGAAAGCGTGAGGTCAGGTCCGACAATTGCAATCGCTTCCGGCAAGGTTGCGAGGATGGCATCGAGGAAGCCAATCCGGTCAAATTCTATGCTGTGTGCACTGGACTCCAAAGATTCGATCTCCCCCTCGATATCTTAGCACGTTTACCATTCTTTCACCAACTGCGATGGACGATGCAAGACCGATCTACAATGCGGGCAACTACGTAGTAGCGCCTAGGGGACTTCTCGGACTTCAACTCATCCTTCTGCGATAGTAAAATTGCAAATGTCAGATTTGGAAATCCACAAATGAAGGAGGAAATAATGTCCAAGCACGCTAAGATAGCTTCCAATGTTCCTGTAAAGCAAAGTGACAATATATGGGAACCACTGGCTCGCGTTCGCAGCGAGTTTGATCACCTTCTTGACGATTTGTGGGCTCGCCCAATGGGGCTGAACCTCACTCGTCGCATTCAAGCGCTGTCTGGACCGGCACTTGAACTAAAAGACAAGGAAACGGAATTTGAGTTGGTTGCTGAAATTCCTGGGATGAAAGCCGATGATATCGAGGTGAAGGTTTCCGATGGCATGCTGAGACTCACCGGTGAAAAGCGCGAGGAGCACGAGGCAAAGGAGGGAGGATTCCTCTTTTCTGAACGCCGATACGGCCGCTTTGAACGCGCGCTTGAATTACCGAAAGGCATTGATAACCAGAAGATAACGGCAACCGCACGTGACGGGATATTGTCAATTCGCCTGCCCAAAAGCCAAGCTGCCATCGAACGCGAACGCAAGATACCCATAAACGCTTGAGTTT
>JBATDO010000380.1:0-3137 GCA_049663505.1 Sphingorhabdus sp. | reverse complement strand
GCGCTACTCGAGCTTAGCCATGAATTTGACTATATTTTGTGGTGCTTCGGGATGCCGGACAGTGTTTTCTGTATTGGTGGCCAATACTCGGCGCTCGATCTCGATGTAGAAGATCTGGCAGAGATAGTGTTGAAATATACCAAACCCAACCGCATCATATCGATCCATCTGGATTTTCTGCAGCGAAGTGCAGCGCGCTGCTGTAAATTCATCGGTACTGATGGTACATTAATTTGGGATGGAATTGCTGATTCTATCGAGACTCAATTCGGCCCACATGATTACCGAAACGCGAAATTTGGCCCGTTCTCAGATGACCGTAACGCAATGTATATGGAAGAAATCCAGCACTTCCTGGACTGTGTTGGCGAACGGAGTGCGCCATTGATAGATGGTGCCCAAGGAGCCGCTGTGCTTTCCATTGTCAATGCTGCAAGGCAATCGCTAGAAAGCGGTAGCGTAGTCTATTTGGAGTACAATGTGCATGTATGATGAAGACGTTCAGGCGTTCATATTTGCTCGTGGCGGTTCTAAAGGAGTGCCAAGAAAGAACATCATATGCTTGGGTGGCCGCCCGCTCATATCCTATTCCATTGAGTGCGCGCAGAAATGTCCATCACTTGGACAGGTAATAGTGTCAACGGATGACGCTGAAATTGCTGAAGTAAGTCAGAAATGGGGCGCGCGTGTGCCCTTTCTAAGACCAGCAGAGCTCGCCAGCGACACCGCTTCCGAATGGCATGCATGGCAGCATGCAATCAAATATTGCGAAGACAATGAAAAAAAATTCGGTATCTTTGTCAGCCTACCTACCACATCTCCATTCAGAGCGATCGCCGATGTCGAAGCGTGCATTGCCTTGCTTCGAAAGCATCCCGAGACTGACGCCGTAATCACTGTTAAGAAAGCGGAACGCAGCCCATATTTTAACATGGTTACAATTGGTCCCGATGGGCATGCAGGGATTGTTATGCCCCCCATTGGAGAAATCGCACGACGCCAAGATGCGCCCGAGGTATTTGACATGACAACCGTCGCATATGCCGTCAGGACAAAATTCATCAAAGAGCAGCGTAGCTTGTTCGCAGGACGTTTGAGGGTGGTTGAAGTTCCCTCCATCCGTGCAATTGATATCGATACACCCTATGACTTTATGCTTGCAGAACTCATGGTAAACAATTCGGTGGTGGAAATCGGCCAGCTCTCAAAAGAGAAATTTTGATGCGACAACTTAGTAAATTGGGCGATCTATCCGGTCGAATTGCTCTGATCACAGGCGGGGCTGGACATCTCGGTCGAGCAATGGCGGAGGCGATGATGCAATCTGGATGCATCGTTATTTTGGCTGACCGCAGCCAAGATCAACTTGATGATGCTTGCGCGTCATTTTCTCGTCTAAATAGGAAGCGCGCCCATTGCGTCACATGCGATCTCGAAAGTGAAGCTGCTCGCATCATACTGGCGAGCCGAATTAATGAAGAATATGGCAGGCTTGACATCTTAATCAACAACGCCGGATTTGTCGGCGACAATGCCTTGCAGGGCTGGGTCACGCCTTTCGCAGAACAAAGCATAGAAACATGGCGGCGAGCGTTAGAGGTCAATTTAACAGCTCCTTTTCATCTCGCTCAACTCTTTGCTTCGTTGCTACAACAAAGCGGAAACGGCACGATAATCAACATCAGCTCTATTTACGGTATTTTAGGGCCGGACATGAGCCTTTACGATGGAACTACGATGGGTAATCCGGCTGGATATGCAGCAAGTAAAGGTGGACTGGTCCAACTGACCCGTTGGCTCGCCACAACTTTGGCTCCGCATGTCCGGGTCAATACTGTGAGTCCAGGCGGTATCGGTCGCGGGCAGCCCAAGAGCTTTGTGGATCAATACGTTGAACGAACCCCGCTGAAGCGCATGGGGAAGGAAGAAGATTTCCTTGGAGTCATAGCCTTCCTCGCTAGCGATCTATCTGCTTGGGTGACAGGACAGAATATCGTGGTCGATGGCGGGTGGAGCACGTGGTAGCAGTCAAAACATGTGAAAGCCAGGTGCCTTGCGACCTGTCCTGGCAACATTGATCAACCTTGTTAGCGAAGTACAGACAATTATGAAAACCTTCATCATAGCGGAGGCGGGCGTAAACCATAATGGCGACGAATCCCTGGCGCTCAAACTGGTTGAAACCGCTGCTAATTGCGGTGCAGACGCGGTAAAATTTCAAACCTTCTCTGCTGATAAATTGGTTCGGCCCGGCACTGAAAAGGCAGAATATCAAAGACGAGAAACTGGCGATGGCGATCAGTATGGGATGTTGAAATCGCTCGAAATGTCGGTGGACCTGCACCATCGACTTTATGAGCGCTGTCATGAACTGGGCATTGAATTCATGTCGACACCTTTTGACGAGCAAGCAGCGATCTTTCTCAAAGGGTTGGGTATGCGTTATCTAAAAGTACCTTCCGGTGAGATAAACAATTTGCCATTCTTGGAATTTCTCACTCGCCTTAATTTGCCTATGATTTTATCCACGGGCATGGCGGATCTTCAAGAGGTTGTAACCGCCACAGAGTTTGTCACAAAGATACGGGCACAGGTTGATCCGGTCCATTATCAAGGGGAAATGTTGACCGTGCTGCATTGCACGTCGAACTACCCAGCAAAAAACTCAGATGTAAACCTAAGGGCAATGCAAACTATTGCAGAAACTACCGGACTACCGGTGGGCTATTCCGATCACACGCTTGGCCTGGCTGTTTCAACTGCGGCAGTAGCACTCGGCGCGACGGTGATTGAAAAGCATTTCACGCTTGACCGGAACATGATTGGGCCCGACCACAAAGCATCCTTGACGCCCGAAGAACTCGCTGCGTTGGTTTTGCAGATACGTGCAGTGGAAGACGCGCTCGGCAGCGCGATAAAGGCGCCTACTGCCTCTGAGTTGCCGGTCCGATCGCTTGTGCGGCGAAGCGTTACCGCCGCGCGAGATATCAAGTCAGGAGCCGTGCTTGACCTGAAAGACCTCACTCTTTTGCGCCCAGGTACTGGCATTGCGCCAGGATCACTTGGTTCGGTCGAGGGCCGAATAGCTGCACGCAACATTGCCGCATGGTCAACGCTGCAATGGGACGACCTAGTCT
>JBATDO010000379.1:0-5146 GCA_049663505.1 Sphingorhabdus sp. | reverse complement strand
ACATAGGCCAGTCCTTGGTCGCGCAAAGGGTCGAGCCCGGCTGTCGTTACAAGGCTCGGCGGCATGCCGGTTTGATCGAACTTTAAAGGCTCTGCACGAAAGTCACCAGGCATCGCCGCATGCGCATCGGAGAAATATTCCATTGATGCCGCAGTCAACAAATATCCTTCTGAAAAATCGCGCATGCTGGACCAGTCAGTGTCGAGTGATACCACAGGATATATTGGATGCTGCAATATGACAGGAACATCAGCTGGACTATCGCGCAGCGCCATCGTTGTCACAATTGCCAGATTTCCGCCTGCGCTGTCGCCTGACGTGATCAGACCTGTGACATCAAGTGCCAACTCTGGTGGGGATGATGCAATCCACCGAGTCGCCGCTTCGCAATCTTCGGCGGCCGAGGGGAACAGATGCTCCGGTGACAAACGGTAGTCGATCGAAATGACTGGCAAATCGAGCAGTCGCGCAACTTCTGCGCAATAGGGTTCATATGTGTAAATACTGCCAATTACGAAACCGCCGCCGTGGTAAAAGACCATTACAGGGCCGGCACACCTGTTTTTGCGTGTATCATAGACCCGGGCTGGAATGATTCCGGCAGGCCCCGGTATGGCGATATCTCGGATAACGGCTACCTCTCCCACCGGCGCATCGGCAACGTCGCGCATTGCGGTTGTGATGGCGCGAGCCTCGTCAGCACCTACTTCATAAAATTTAGGACCAGGCAACGCGCCGAGGAATTGTAAAAACATCGCCACATCGGGTCGTACAAAAGGTTGGCTATCGAGCATCAAATTCTCCATCTCAGTGTGACTGATAAGCTTGGGGCACCCACACGTCCAGCATATCCAGACATAGATTTTCTAAATTGCAGAAGGGCACAAAACCGCTTAGGCATTAAGACGATAAAATCACAAAACTCTCACGGGCTGGAACACATGGCGACCGCACTCAAGGAAGACACAACTGGCGTACGCACGCCGATATTGAGCGAGGCAGTCGTTGTCCGCTTTGCTGGCGATAGCGGCGATGGAATGCAGCTAACCGGGGGGCAGTTTACGCTTTCCTCCGCGCTCGCGGGAAATGATTTTGCAACATTTCCTGATTTTCCAGCGGAAATTCGTGCGCCACTTGGGACCTTATTCGGAGTGTCGGCGTTTCAAATCAATTTTGGATCTTCCGCAATCGATACAGCAGGTGACCAGCCCGATGTACTGGTGGCGATGAATCCAGCGGCCTTGAAGACCAATGTCGGCGCATTGCGCGAAGGTGGATTAATAATCGCCGACACTGGAGAATTTTCTCAGCGCAACCTTGATAAGGCGAAATACGCATCCAACCCCATCGAGGATGGCAGTCTGGCCAAGTGGCAGGTGCTTGCATTCGATATCAGCGCATTGACACTCGAAGCAGTGAAGCCATTTGGGCTGGGCAATAAAGAGGCACTGCGATGCAAGAACATGTGGACGCTTGGTCTTGCACTTTGGATGTTCGACCGTGATCGGCAGCCGATAATTGACTGGCTCAACGCGAAATTTGCAAAGAATCAGGTGTTAGCAGATGCCAACGTGGCGGCACTCAATGCGGGGCACGCATATGGCGAAACGGCCGAACTCTCAGGCCCTCTCAAGCAATTTCACGTAAATGCTGCGCCGGCATCGCCTGGTCTTTATCGCACGGTTACCGGTGCTGAGTCGATTTCGTTCGGACTTGTTGCCGGAGCGCAGCTGGCAGGGCTTAAAATGTTTTTTGGTGGATATCCGATTACGCCGGCATCAGCCATTTTGCATCACCTTAGCCGCCTGAAGGAATATGGGATCACCACTTTTCAGGCAGAAGACGAGATCGCTGCAATCGCGTCAGCGATTGGAGCCAGCTATGCGGGGCAACTGGGCGTCACGAGTTCGTCAGGTCCTGGTATCGCATTGAAAGGCGAGGCGATGGGGCTCGCCATCATGACCGAATTGCCGTTGGTCATAGTCAACAGCCAGCGAGGTGGGCCGTCGACCGGGCTTCCGACCAAGACTGAACAGTCCGATTTATATCAGGCTGTTTATGGCCGCAACGGCGACGCGCCAATGCCTGTAATCGCTGCGCGGTCGCCCGTCGATTGTTTCGACTGCGCCATCGAAGCCGTACGCATTGCGACCCAATATATGACCCCCGTTATGCTACTGACCGATGGGTATATCGCAAACGCGGCTGAACCATGGCAAGTGCCGGACTTGGAGAGTTACAAGCCGTTTCCGGTCGAGTTCATGGACGTCGCACAAGATGGTGGTTTTAAGCCTTATGGCCGAGACGCGAATCTCAAACGCCCTTGGGTAAAGCCAGGGACACCTGGCTTGATGCACCGGATTGGGGGCATCGAGAAGGAAGTTGATACCGGCCACATCAATTATGGGCCGGCAAACCATCAGGCTATGACTGATATCCGCTCTGCGAAGGTGAATGGCGTTGCCGACAGCATCCCCGACCAGCTTGTCGAACTTGGCGGGACAGGTGCAAAATTGTGTGTGGTCGGCTGGGGGTCGACTTATGGACCAATTCACCAAGCAGTCCGCCGCCAACGTGCCCAGGGTATAGACGTTGCTCATATCCACATTCGCCATATTTGGCCATTGCCCAAAAATCTCGGTGACGTTCTGCGAAGCTTTGATCGAATCATTGTGCCTGAAATGAACACCGGGCAATTGAAGACAGTCTTGCGGGATCAATTCCTGGTCGATGCGCGACCGGTGAACAAAGTCTCCGGTCAGCCATTTACAATAGCAGAAATTGAAGCCGCCATTGAAGAGGCCCTAGCATGAACGATATGACTCCCGTCAAACCCACAACTCCCAAGGATTGGGAAACTGACCAGGAAGTCCGGTGGTGTCCCGGTTGCGGGGATTATGCAATATTGAAGGCGGTGCAACGTACCATGCCGGAAATCGGCAGCACGCCTGAGAATACCGTATTCATCAGCGGCATCGGTTGTTCGTCGCGTTTCCCTTATTACATGGAAACATATGGCTTCCACACCATCCATGGCCGTGCGCCGGCAGTGGCTACCGGGGTGAAACTTGCCAACCCTGACCTTGATGTATGGATTATCACGGGTGACGGCGACGCGCTGTCAATTGGGGGCAATCACACGATGCATCTCCTGCGCCGTAATCTCGACTGTCAGATCATGCTGTTCAACAATGAGATTTACGGACTGACCAAGGGGCAATATTCTCCCACGAGCAGAATTGGTACAACCAGCCCTTCCACGCCTTATGGTTCGGTGGACAGGCCAGCTACGCCTTGTGCCTTTGCACTGGGCGCCGGCGCTCGTTTCGTGGCACGAGGGTTTGATGTATCCAAGAACCTGACTGACGTCTTGAAAGCAGCCCATGCACATCGTGGTGCTGCATTCATCGAGATTTTTCAAAATTGCATTGTTTATAACAAGGATGTGTTTCAGGATTTTACTGAAAAGAAAAACGCAGACGATGGCCAGCTATGGCTCGAAAACGGGACTCCGATGTTATTCCACAAGGGTGCCAAGGGGATCGCGCTGGATCACGAAACACTGAACCTAAAAGTGGTGGATGTCATCGATGGCGATTGGGCGGCTGCCGGTGTGATCGTTCATGACAAGACCAATCGTTCCGTCGCGCACATGCTGGTAGAAATGCCATTTGGTGAATTCCCGATGGCACTAGGTGTGCTTTATGATGATCCCAGACCGACATTTAACGATGCGGTTGTCGCCCAGAACCGCGCTGCGAGCGAAGGTAAATCGGCAGACCTTGGTAAATTACTTTCCAAGGGACAGACATGGACCGTCGAAGAAGGGCATCCTGAGATATAAATTGAGACGTAGCTGCAGTTTTTCCGATTGCGGGAATGGACGTTTTTTCTGCATCGGGTTCGAGCTAGCCATTTGACTGTATTGCATTGTGCCGAGCACTTCTGCAGCACAGAATAATGGATAACATTACACACAGTCTTGTTGGCGCCCTGGCGGGACAGATGGGCCTGAAGTGTAAGTCGGGCCTTGCCATGCCAACGCTCATATTGGCAGCGAACATACCTGACGTCGATGCGGTTGCCGTTTTGATGGGCGATAATACCCATTTGGCGATCAGGCGCGGTCTGACCCATGGGCCTCTTGCGATGCTGGTGCTACCACTCGTCCTTTGGGCCGCGATGATCAGTTTTGATGCATGGCAACTACGACGGGGCAAGCGCCCTGAACAGCGCTTGCCTTTGCATAAGGGCTGGCTGCTGGCCATGGCATATATTGGCTGCGCTACACACCCAGCCTTTGACTGGCTCAACAGCTATGGCATTCGCCTGCTGGAACCGTTTTCGAACGAGTGGTTTGCTGGGGACAGCATATTTATAATCGACATCTGGATTTTGATCATCGCTGGATCGGGCGTTTGGGTCTCGCTGCGTCACGAACGATTGCGCAAGGCGAGCTGGCATCGTCCTGCTGTGACTGCATTCACTGTGCTTTGCACTTATATTCTGGCGAACGGCTGGATTACTGGCAAGGCCGAACTCGAAGCGACCCAGTTAGTCGAACAAGCATATGATCTTAGGCCAACCGAAGTAGTGGCCAATCCCGTTCCCGTCAGGTTCTGGGCAAGGGAGATGCTTTGGCGATCTGATAGTAAATTGGGGGCCCGATATGGCTCAGGCAATTATTCGGTCTTTGAAGGGGTGAATCTGCTTGAAATTGACGAAAATGATAGCCGTCGCTTGAAGAATATTACCCACGCCAATTTCGATCAGGCAGATGTCGGGAAACTTGGAGAATATGGTGGGTTTGAAGTCGGCATTGCCAAGCAAGCGGCAGTCCAGAACAAAAATGTTCGGGCATTCTTGTTCTGGTCGCGAATGCCCATACTCAAGACAGATGGAAAATTTCTCGTGTTGACCGATCAGCGCTTCAACAATCAACTCACGCGTAATGCATTCAAATTGGAACTGGATGTCTCCCATTGAGCGCGCCTGTTATCATTTGGTTTCGCCGCGATCTGCGCTTGGCCGATCAACCTGCCTTGGCGGCCGCCGTTGCAAATGGCACGCCCGTTATCCCTGTTTTTATTCTCGATGACGAAACTCCCAAACATCGCAGAATGGGCGGTGCGTCCCGGTGGTGGCT
>JBATDO010000378.1:0-1933 GCA_049663505.1 Sphingorhabdus sp. | reverse complement strand
TTGCCGAGGAAATCGACATACAGGATCGTGTTGTCGGCACAGCGGTAAGTACCGCTTGCGGTTATCGCTGGTGGCATCGCCATAGGTGCCTCCGGAGCAGCCGCGGTATCGGCACCTGCTTCGCCTTCAGCTGGGGTTTCGGACTTGTTGCATGCTGCTAGCGCAAGCATGGACAACGGGGCTAGGAGAAGGAGTGTTTTTTTCATAGGCGACGCATTTGCCCGAGCATGGCGTGGTTTGAAAGTAAAAAAATGCGAAGGCGCATGAAAATCATGAAGCGGCGAAAGGCTTGACCCGAAAGGCCGCTAGCGCCATTGCAAGTGCCATGGCGCAAGATGCAAATGATCTCAACTTTGAACAGGCGCTGCGTGCGCTTGAAGAAATCGTCCACAAGCTGGAAAGCGGAGAGGCGCCGCTCGATGAATCGATCGCGCTTTATGAACGTGGGAACCAGCTACGCGCGCTTTGCCAACAACGGCTCGATGCGGCAAAGGCCCGTATCGAGGCCATCACCTTGGGTACCGATGGCTCGCCCACCGGCACCGTACCGTTCGACGCGGGATAAGCTCGATGGCTGTTGGCCCGTCCTCGATGTTGCGCGATGCGCTTACCCAAATTGCAGCGGAGGTCGACGACCAGTTCGATCGCTTGCTTGCACCGCCCGGCGATGCACGCGACCGGCTTTACGCTGCCATGGGTCATGCCGCCATTGGCGGTGGCAAGCGATTGCGGCCGTTGCTTGTTACTGCCACGGCATCGCTGTTCCACGTAGACCGCCAAGTCGCACTGCGGGTTGGCACTGCAGTCGAGGCAATTCATGTCTACTCGCTCGTGCACGATGACCTTCCATGTATGGACGATGACGACATCAGGCGCGGAAAACCAACTGTGCACCGGGCGTTTGACGAGGCAACTGCGGTACTTGCAGGCGACTCTCTGCATGCTCTCGCCTTCGAAATACTGGCCCATTCCGGCACTCATACCGACCCATTCATACGCAGCGAACTCATTGCAACGCTCGCGCTGGCGAGTGGCCCCGACGGCATGGCAGGTGGCCAGATGATGGACCTGGAGGCAGAGAATTCAACATTTGACCTGCCTACCGTCACCAGGCTGCAGGCACTCAAGACCGGTGCCCTCATTGCCGCAAGCGTTGAAATGGGCGCGATATTGGGACATATTCCTCCAGAAGGACGAACGCATTTGCGGGGATATGCGCGTGATATCGGCCTGGCATTCCAGATTGCCGACGACATATTGGACGTCGAGGGCGATCCTGAACTGGCTGGCAAGGCACTCCAAAAGGATGCCGTGGCCGGCAAGGGCACATTTGTATCGCTCATGGGACTAGACCGTGCAAAGCAACAGGCAGACATGCTTGTTCAGCAAGCCGTCGGACAACTCGCAGGCTATGGCCAAGAGGCCGACCTGCTGCGCGCTATTGCCAATTATGTTACACAAAGGGATCACTAATGGGGCATAGGATCGGGGTATATCCAGGGACATTTGATCCCATCACGCTGGGCCATATGGATATCATCAGGCGGGGCGCGAAGCTCGTCGACGAACTCGTCATCGGTGTCACAACCAATGCGGCCAAGTCGCCGATGTTTGCTGACCAGGAGCGTATCGAGATGGTGACGCGCGAAGTCGCAGCGCTTGGTAACGGAAATATCCGCGTGGTCGGGTTCAACTCTCTGCTCATGGGTTTTGCAGAAAGCCAGGGAGCCAGCATGATCATACGCGGTTTGCGCGCGGTTGCAGATTTCGAGTATGAATATCAAATGGCGGGAATGAACCAACAGCTCAATGCCAGTATCGAGACCGTGTTCCTGATGGCCGACGCGTCGCTGCAGCCCATTGCCAGCCGTCTCGTCAAAGAAATCGCACTTTACGGCGGAGAAATCGGAAAGTTCGTGATGCCAACGGTGCG
>JBATDO010000377.1:0-2048 GCA_049663505.1 Sphingorhabdus sp. | reverse complement strand
CAGACGTTTACCCGGATTGGTTGCATCATTGAAGGCACTCGTTTTCTTGCACTCGTTTGAGTTCCAGTCGATCGTCTGGATGTTGGTGTGAGGTTCCGAGATTCATGCGTTGCGAACCGAAAAATCGGCGAGATGCTTGACCGGATTGAACGCTAACTTTGATCTCACAACGATAATCTAAGTCTGCTTGAGTTAGCGAAAGCGGTCAGAGAGTTAGCTCAAACCCCAAGTGCAGCTTCGCTGCTCAAACTGCGGCGTCCACGGCGACTTGGCGTTCTATTGAAATCGACCGAAAATTAATTTTGGGAAAAGCGGATTTCTATGGAACTATTTTCCATGACGCGCGTTTCACGAAGTGCTGCAAAAATAATTATGCAGCGTTGGGGTTTTTTATCGCCATGTCGAATATACACCAGATGCCCTTTTGATGGCAGTTATCCTTATTGTAGAAGACGATGCGTTTATTCGAATGAACGCCCAGATGCTGATTGAAGAACTTGGTCATGACTCGCTGTTAGCATCTGACCTTGCCGGTGCCCTGCTTCACCTTTTGGCCCCTTGCCATATTGATGCCCTTTTCGTGGATATACGCCTCGATGCATTAGCGTTTGGCGGCTACGAAGTGGCCAACGAGGCGATTGCCATTAGACCCGCGCTGCGAGTACTGTACACGTCTGGAAGCACGCTCACTGCCGATATGACAGGGCGGTTCGTCGTCGGCGGGCTATTCCTGCCGAAGCCTTATTCTCCCGAACAGATCGAATCTTCGGTTGGTGAACTTCTTCACTAGAATTTCCCTCAATATCCTGGCCTTTACAACAGTCACGGACCAAATATTTAGCTAGGAAAGCCCATCGCATTTTCACCTACAAAAACGGTTACGCAAAGGCCGCTTCCTCTCGCATCCGACAAGGCGGCTGCACAATCAGACGAGTCGATCGTCAAAGCCGACGCGCTACAGAATGCCATTTTCAACAGTGCCAACTTCTCCAGCATCGCCACCGACGCCAAAGGCGTGATCCAGATCTTCAACGTCGGGGCGGAGCGGATGCTCGGCTATACCGCAGCCGAAGTGATGAACACGATCACACCGGCAGACATCTCTGATCCGCAGGAACTGATCGCGCGCGCGCAGGCTTTGAGTTCCGAGCTGGAAACGCCGATCACGCCCGGCTTCGAGGCATTGGTGTTCAAGGCGTCTCGCGGCATCGAAGACATCTATGAGCTGACCTATATCCGCAAGGACGGTACAAGGCTTCCTGCTGTCGTCTCGGTTACAGCACTACGCGACGTGCAGGAAGTCATCATCGGCTACCTGCTGATCGGAACCGACAACACCGCGCGCAAGTTGGTCGAAGAAGAGCAAAAACAGTCTGATCAACGTCTGCGTGACCAGCAATTCTACACCCGTTCGCTGATCGAATCCAACATTGACGCCCTGATGACCACGGATCCCTTGGGTATCATAACCGACGTCAACAAGCAGATGGAGGCGCTGACTGGCTGCACCCGCGACGAGTTGATCGGGGCACCGTTCAAGGGTTGCTTCACCGATCCAGACCGGGCCGAGGCAGCTATCAAGCGGGTGTTGGGCGAAAAGTCGGTCACCGACTATGAACTCACAGCACGTGCTCGCGACGGCAAAGAGACGGTGGTCTCCTACAACGCCACGACGTTCTACGACCGCAATCGCACCCTGCAAGGCGTTTTCGCTGCAGCGCGCGATGTCACCGAACGCAAGCGCGTTGAAGAGGAACTGCAGCAGGCCAAAGCTGCGGCCGAGAGCGCAAGCCGGACGAAGTCGGACTTTCTGGCCAGCATGAGCCATGAGATTCGGACGCCGATGAATGCAATCATGGGTATCTCCGATTTGCTGGCGAAGACCTCACTTTCCCCGGAGCAGGAAAAATATGTCCAGATCTTTCGTCGCTCCGGCGATAATTTACTGAACCTGATCAATGATATACTCGATCTCTCCAAGGTCGAGGCGTCACAACTTGATCTGGAACGAACAGGCTTTTCGTTGAGCGATCATCTGGAGAGGGTGA
>JBATDO010000376.1:0-3087 GCA_049663505.1 Sphingorhabdus sp. | reverse complement strand
AAAAGATGAATTTGTTCAACGGATTGAAAACCGATGCGTTGAAACCATTGAACTTGACCCAGTTACCTGCGCCAAATGCTTGATTCATTGCAGCATCATTGGTCGTTTGACCCCAAGGATTGCTTGTTCCTGTCATGTAAACGATTTGTGCCGTTGCAGGCAATGCGACAGCTACTGTTCCCAGCAATGCAGATGCAATAGCAATCTTTCTCACGTGTTTCTTCAAATTCATAAATTATACCCCTGTTCCAAACGTTCCACCAGCGACCCAATTATTAAATTTCGATTAACGCAGTTTGGAAGCATCCACAAGGAGATTGTCAACGGTCCTAGCGTTTCTGCAGAGATGTAAGATAATGAAAATTAATGTTAAAATATATGCTGCAATGCAATGTGTCCCAGGATGGATCATAGCCTCGATCGGCATTACCGTTGGCTTTCGGTTAGGTGGAGTGCACTCCCGTTCTTTCCCGCTTTATGGGCTACCCGGCGACCTTGATGTTTAAATGGCAATTTGCGTCCTGTGAATGCCAAGAGTTTGCATTTCAACAATTAATTGAGCTCACTTGTTTTGGCCAAAGGCTCTGAGCCACTCATGCTCTGTCTCGACGGCGGCCACAAGTAAGAGAGTTATCCAGGTATTGCTCTGAGAAGGTTTATCATGCGTGATGCGGCTATTTCGCTTCCAAATTCAAGCGATGCCGCTTTAAAACCTTCTGCGCCGAAGGAGCGTCGTAGTTCTGGGTCATGCAAAATTCTTCGCAATTGCCGGTCGAGGTCACTCCAGTCAGACGGCGTAAAGAGTAGTCCCGAATGACCATCTTCGATTAATTCGGGAATACCGGCTACCCTAGTTGCAACAGCCGCCTTCCCCAGTGCAAGCGCCTCTATCAGTACAACTGGGAGGCCTTCCATCAGGCTTGGCAAAACGAATATGTCGGACTGGTTGATTTCTGACAGGGTTTCCGATTCTGGTAACGCCCCTGTGAATCGCACGTGATCTGTCAGGGCCAACTCATTTACCATTTCGTGAATAGCAGCGGCTGACGGACCATCGCCCACTATTGTCATTGAAAATTGAAATCCGTCAGCGACCAAGGCAGCCAAAATTGGCAGAAGTCCAAAATAACCTTTTTCTGCCGAGAGACGCCCTACGCTTATTAGTGCAGGACCAGTGTCCCTCAAAGCATCAACGGCACCGTGGTTTTCAGGTGGAAGATTTGCAAAGTCGATTCCGCATCGCACGATAGACATTTTTGTCCAGTGCTTGAAGTCGACCATTCGCATTGCTTGAGCTTGCATGAAATAGCTGGCGCAGGCCACAAATTGAGCCCGCTCAAGCTTTTCACGCAGGAGCATTCCTGCCGGAAAATCGGTTTCCGAAATACCATGTAGAGTGAGGCTCCAGGGGATTTTTCCAAAATGAGCAGCGATCATGCCCACTGTCGCTGCGCTATTGGCAAAATGATTGTGCAAGTGGGTGCATTTTTGCGTCGCCAACAGCCGTGCCAAAACGATTGCTTCGACCAGGTGGAACTGCGACCATAAAAGGCCGCGCGCTCCGGGCTGTCGATGCCGCAATGCGACTAGCCAACTCGTCCCGAATTGCAACGGGTGCCGAAACAGCGCCCACAAAAGTGCCAAGGCATAGTCAAAAATTGTCCGACCAAGCAGGCATTGCGCATCTTTGGAATTGCTCGGTCCTGCTTGAACAGAAAAAGGAACCACCTGGACGCCCAATTTTCTCAAGGCCGCAACTTCGCGTCTTACGAAAGTATGTGATGGTGCGAAATAATCACTTACGAGATAGGCAACTTTACTCATTTGTAGAATATTGCACTTTGCCTGCGGCCGCGAATGATAGAAATTGCAAAACGAATGATTCCCCACGTTTCAGCCATTTTTCCGATCATTAAATGGAGCGCCCTTGACAATCCATCGCGCCGTGTCAGCCGCAGCAGTTGTGCGGTCCATATAACGGGGCCAATCACCAGCCAAATCGGGCCAAAGGACAACCCACACAAAAGGGCGAACCCTGCCACTCCAAATGTCCAGAATAGAGCGCTAGCAACCTCACGCCCATAAAGTGGTTCGTTACGGCCCGATGCTGTCTTGCGATACACCTGCGCATAACCAAAGCCACTTCTGACGGCTCGTTTCCACCATTGGCTGAGGTGATGCATGTCCGCGTCATGGATTGTCATGGGCGCATCCAATCGCCATATCTGCCATCCGGCACCGCGCATCCTCTGGCACAATTCGGGTTCTTCTCCTGCGATCATTGATGCGTCGTAGCCCTGAACCTCTAAGAATGCCTTGATCCGAATCATCGCGTCGCCTCCACAGGCAGCAGCTTTACCAATCGGCGTGTTCCATTCATCGTCGCACATGCGATTATAGAAACTGGCATCGCGGTATCGTTCCTTTCGGCGTCCGCAGACTGCTGCTACTGAATCGTTCGATTCCAGAAATGCGAATGCTGCAGCAAGCCATCCGTCTTCCAATTCGCAGTCGCCGTCTACAAACTGCACAAATTGAACATCTGGATTAATCTCAAGCAACGCATTCACGCCTTCATTGCGGGCTCGAGCAGCGCTGAACGGCAAGGCCATGTCTAATTCGATCACGCTTGCATTCATAGATCGTGCAAAGGAGATACTGTCATCGGTCGATGCACTGTCGACATAAACGACTACAATCGCGTCTGGGATGGACCGCAGGCATCGCTTCAATCGCTCGCCTTCGTTTCGGCCTATAGCAACCAGCCCAATTGCGCGATGTAGATCAGCCATGGAAGACATTGGCCTGCGCAATCCACTCGCCGACTCCTTCGGTCAATCCTAAAACCATGGTCAGCTCGCGGAAAGCACAAATCATTCCGACGAACACGATCGTGGCCACAACATCCTGCCTCGTGAAGCTGATACCCACCCTGTGCTTTCTCCACACCAAAACCGCGTAGCGCACCACTTCGGCAAGTATGAATACTGCGAGTGCGGCATTGATGCCGTACTCATCGAGAACGAATGGCAATGTGGCAGCTAAGACCAAGAGCTTGGCGCCATTGCTGAATGCAACACCTGACGG
>JBATDO010000375.1:0-6355 GCA_049663505.1 Sphingorhabdus sp. | reverse complement strand
GCCGTCAGATGATGATCCAGCCATATCTGCCAAGCATTGCAGCAGAAGGCGAATTTTCGCTGTTTTATTTTGACGGCCAACTCAGCCATTCGATCATCAAGCAGCCAGCCAAGGGCGATTTTCGGGTGCAGGACCAATTTGGTGGACATGAAAATGCTATCAACGCGCCTCGCGCCGCCATGGAACTCGCTTCTGCAGCCCTGAGCGCGACTGCCACCATAACCGGGACCGACACGCTCGCTTACGCACGCGTAGATTTGCTGCGCGACGGCGATGGAAATTTCCGCCTGATGGAATTGGAGCTGATCGAGCCGAGCCTGTTTTTAAGTTTAGCGCCGGATGCCGGGGCTGCCTTTGCCCGTGCAATATTCGCTGCGGCTTAGCCCGTCCGGAAATCGGCCGTCACTTCACCACAACTGCGCAATTCTTCCTCATGCCCAACTTCACGCCAGGTTTCCTTGAGTGCGTCATTTTCCCACGCCAGCATGGCTGGCAGCGCGAGCATGTGCTGCACCCACTCCCGGCCAGCCGGACCTACGTCCAGACCATAAGTGCGAACCCTAAAGGCGACTGGCGCGAAAAAGGCATCGACGGCGGTGAAATGCCGTCCTGCCAGGAACGGCCCGCCAAAGCTGTCAATGCCCTGTGCCCACAGTTCAGCTATCCGTGCAACGTCCCGTTTCAGCGCATCCGCCATCGGCTTGAGTTTGACCCGCACGCCGACATTCATCGTGCAATCATTGCGCAACGCGGAAAAGCCGCCATGCATTTCGGCCACGGCACATTGCGCCCATGCGCGCGCTTCTTCCAGGGATGGCCAGACGCTTTCATGCCGGTCGGCGAGATAGAGCGCGATGCCGAGCGAATCCCAAATCACCCGGTCATCGTCCAATAGCACCGGAACCTGCCCGGTGGGCGAGAATTCACGAAACTCTTCATAGTTGCTTGGCTTGGCAAACGGCTCCAGCCTGTCCTCGAAGGATATACCCAGCACCGTCATCAACAGCCAGGGCCGCAGGCTCCAGCTGGAATAATTGCGGTTGGCAGTTATGAGGGCGTAGGTCATTTATTCTTACCTCGTTGCAGCATCAGCGACCGGGTGGGGGAATATCGCTCATGTCCAGCCAGTGTGAATCCTCGCGCTTGTCATAGCTGTCGATAACCGCGAACGGAATGCGAAATGGCGCTCCCCAGTTGCTATTCCACATGGCGACAACGCCAATGCCGGTTGCAGGATCGAAAATCATCGTGGCACGAAAGCCGTCGACTGCACCCGAATGACCGACCAGCCTGTGTCCGGCATAGGTGAAACTGCGCCAACCCAATCCATATTTGGCGTCGAAATTCGCCTGGCGCAGAGCTCCGCCATATAATCTGTCAGTCTTTACAC
This sequence comes from Sphingorhabdus sp., assembly GCA_049663505.1. GTDB lineage: Bacteria > Pseudomonadota > Alphaproteobacteria > Sphingomonadales > Sphingomonadaceae > Sphingorhabdus_B. The sequence continues at coordinate 4,965 of JBATDO010000375.1, read as the reverse complement.
GCGGGGCTTGCGCAAGCCGCAGCACAGGTGCCGGGATCACATCCGGACGCTCACCCATTGCTGCCTGCAACCAGCGCGCGAAATCGACGACATTGCTTTGTACTCCTGCGGCCGCAGGCACCCGCCAATAGGATGGGCTCAGTTCACGAACTGCCGAACCATTGTGAGGACGCGCCCAATCTTTGGCGCCCGTCAGACCCGACATGCCGTAAGTTGCGCTGGTCATGCCGAGCGGCAGGAAAAACCGTTCGGTGACGGCGTCGGAAAAGGGTCGTTTTGCACCCTGCGTCAATATCTCGCTGGCGACGTCAAAGGCGATGTTCTGGTAGCTGTGGCATGTGCCGGGCGGACATTGCAGAGGAGCACTGGAGAGGCTGGCGCGCAGCAAGCGCGGGCTTTGCCCATCCTCCAGTTTCTCGTCATAGGCGTTTTTTGTGAGGCCTGTCTGGTGCGAGAGCAACTGCGCCAGGGTCACTTGCTCTTCTGCACCCCCGGGCAAGCGCAAGGAATTCTGCCAACCAGCGATCGGACGCTCCAGATCGACCGAATCTTCGCTTGCAAGCGCTGCGGCCAAAGTGCCCGTCACCGTTTTCGAAACCGACGCCCAGCGAAAAACCGTGTTCTGCGTGACTGGGATACCGGTGGTTCGGTCGACGACGCCATAGGTGCGAACAAAGCTGATCTTGCCAGCTTCCACAACCGCCACTGCGAGCCCCGCCATTTCAGGGCGCGAGGCAAATATCGCCAGCTGCTGGTCGAGATTGCGATAATCGACACGCCCCCGCCACTCGTTGGGTGTATCGGGTATTGCCTCTTCCAGGTCGACTGATTGACTTAGGGCAGCCGCAGCATGCGGTTGGCTAGCGAGGGTATGAACACCATACCAGCTACCCAACCCCAGCGCGGTGGCCGCGACCAGCATTTTGCCAAACCGCTGCATCTGCGTGATTAGACCGCCCCCTGATATCTGGCCGTCGTCTTCGCGGCAACCTCATCCGCAGTCACGCCGGGCGCCACTTCGATGAGCCTGAACGGTGATTGGTGATCAGTCCGCTGGAACACCGCGAGGTCGGTGATGATCATGTCGACCACATTCCTGCCGGTCAGCGGCAGAGTGCAGGCCGGGATGAATTTCGGGCTGCCGTCCTTGGCGTTATGTTCCATCACGACAATGATCTTCTTGACCCCGGCGACAAGGTCCATCGCGCCGCCCATTCCCTTGATCATCTTTCCCGGTATCATCCAGTTTGCGATGTCGCCATTTTCGGCCACTTCCATTGCACCCAGTACCGTCAAGTCGATGTGACCGCCCCGAATCATCGCAAAGCTTGCGGCACTGTCAAAATAAGCTGTCTGCGGCAGCTCGGAAATCGTCTGCTTGCCAGCATTGATCAAGTCTGCATCTTCCTCTCCTGCAAAAGGGAAAGGTCCAATGCCCAGCATGCCATTTTCCGACTGGAGCGTCACCTCGACACCCGGCGGGATATGGTTTGCGACTAGTGTGGGTATCCCGATGCCGAGATTTACATAATATCCATCGCGCAATTCCTTTGCAGCGCGCGCTGCCATGTCGTCACGAGTCCAGCTCATTGGATCAATCCATTTTCATCAACGTTAGGGGGAGTATTGTCAGTTGCAAGGGTGCCGCGTTCCGCATCCACGCCTTGCCAGATGCGCGCGAGCGCGTCGCGTTCGGATATCCCGGTTGCTTGCGCGTAGGTCTTGGCTCCATGCCGGATGCAATCGACCAGTGCCATTCCAAACACCAGCGGATCGGGTCCCATTGGTACAGGATTGATGAAGCAGGTGACTGGTCCTTCCGGCTTTGCCCAGACGCGCAGGAATTCGCGCGCACCACCGATCATGTCCGCATAGGGCACGAGGTCTATTGGAATAGGCTTGTCACTCACTTCTGATTTTCCATGGGCGGTGTCCATTTCGTCTCAGGCGTAAAAATCTCTTCAAAACTCCCGCGTATGGAAGGGCCGTAAACGGGATTGGGCAGCATGAACCAGCCATTACCCCAGATGTCGATGATGGCGGGATGGGTCGACAATGCCTTGCGGTCAGCGACTGAAATGGCCTTGGCGTTGAAGGCCTGGCTGAAGTCGCCCAGCTGGTCGCCAGCCATCGCGATCACGCAATATCTTGATGCAATGATTGCGCGCCTGCCGTCCTTGCTTGATCCATCTGGCGCGTCCCCCATGAGAAACAAGGTTTCGCCATGGCGAAACGAACCAAGACCTGCGGCATACAATGCGGACTCGGTCCCAGCCGCATTTGCTGCTGTGCGATTGGTATTGGCGATTATCGTGACGCCAGCCCGGCGCATGGCCGCCAAAGCGGCAATAGCTCCTGGCATGGCGATAGCCTTGCCGGCCCCGGTCTTTTCCCATTCATTCCATATAAGTGGGTCGAAATCCTTACCCTGTTCTGCCATGTAACGCATGGCGCCGACATTCCAGATCAAGGTTTCATCGGCGTCGAATACTGCAGCGAGTGGTTTGCTTCCACAACTGTCGAACCTGGGTGCGTCAGGCGTTGTTCCTGATGAAAGAACGGTTTGACGAATGCCTTGCCCTTCGGTCCGGATGGCCGCTTTTTGACTGACAAATTCGGCAATAGCACGATAGGCCTGGAGCGAGGCCGCGGTAGCTTCTGCCGAACCGTATAGCCATTGCTGCCCTGTCGGCGGCGAGGCTGGTCCAGGTTTTTCCCCGATTTGGGTCGCAAGCGCCTCCTTGCCGAGAGCCGGCACTGTCGCCTGCTCGGCCTGCACAGCGCAACCGGCAAGCATCAAGGCAACGAGCGAGATAGGCCATTTCCGGATCATGCGGCCTCTTTTTCGCGAACAGTGCGAAACTCGATTTTCTTGTCATAAGGTGCGCCGACGATCATCCGCTGCACATAAACCCCTGGCAAATGGATGCAGTCGGGATCAAGACTTCCAACTGGAACGATTTCCTCAACCTCGACCACGCAAGTCTTGCCGCAGGTGGCCGCAGGCAGGTTGAAATTTCTTGCAGTCTTGCGGAACACCAGGTTCCCGCTTTCATCGGCCTTCCAGGCCTTGATGATGGCGAGGTCTGCAAAGATACCGCGCTCGAGGATATATTCCTCTCCGTCAAATTCCTTGGTTTCCTTTCCTTCCGCCACGAGCGTTCCGACCCCGGTCTTGGTATAAAAACCGGGTATGCCCGCACCTCCTGCACGCATCCGTTCGGCCAGCGTGCCTTGCGGGCAGAACTCCACCTCGAGTTCGCCTGCCAGATATTGCCGCTCGAACTCCTTGTTCTCGCCAACATAAGACGAGACCATCTTGCGGACCTGGCGCGTGCGCAGGAGCTTGCCAATGCCTTCGCCATCTATTCCCGCGTTATTGGACACAAAGGTGAGACCGCAAACCCCGCTATCCCTCACCGCATCCAGCAGACGCTCGGGCAGGCCACAAAGGCCAAAGCCGCCTGACGCGATCAGCATGTCATTTCTGAGAAGCCCCTGGAGCGCCGATGTGGCGTCGGGGTAAAGCTTGGTGGCCATAAAATGCTCCTGGAAGTAGGGAGAAGAGGACGCCCCAAATGCCTAGCCCCGGCTGGACTCGGCGTCAATCATCATGGTCCTGCAGACCCTGGGAGCAAAGATGCCCTCGATGAAAAGAACGCATTCATTAAATGCAGGACGCTAGGTACGAAGCTGCAGACCAAGGACTGCGCCGAGGTCGCCAAGCGCTTGCTCTGCGCTTGTCACCTTGATTGCATGCATCCCCAGAGCCGCGGCAGGCTTGCAGTTGATGCCAAGATCATCAAGATAGGCACAGTTCGCAGGCGCCACTTCCAGTAACTGGCACATCATTTCGTAAATCCGCGGATCGGGCTTGCGAACTCCGACCTTCGAGCTTTCGATGACATGATCGAACCGTGCCAATATTGCCTGCACTGCAGCAGCCTTTTCTGCATCGCGTGCCATGGCTGCGCCCCGTCCGGCGGCCACGTTGTTGGTAATACAACCGAGCATAAATCCCTCGGCCTTCAGCCGGTCAAGCGCTGCCACCATTTCGGTACGAATGTCGCCGGCAAGGCATGCAATGACCGAGGCGCCGTCGAGCGCCTGTCCCATTGCCTCGGCTTCCTGGGCGAACAATATGCCGAAACTCGAAGCATCGATCTCGGCCCGCTCGAATTTTGCCCATGCATTGTTATCGGGGTCTGTTGCGTTGACCTGGCGAACAAAGTCCCGAGGCAAACCGCGTTCAGTTTCCATCCGATTAAATGCTTCAAAGGGGGATGAGGTGATGACACCGCCAAAGTCAAAGATGACTGTCGTGATTCTAGACAAAATGGGGACCGGGCCTTTCAAAGAGCTGCTCAAAATGGACAAGATTCGGGCGCGGTCCTAGCGGGACTTCGCATCCATTGCAAAACGCCCATTCGCCGCGATCACAGTCTTCAGCACGGACATATCCGTTGATATAGAAACGCCTGTAATGGTCGCTCACATTCTGGCCTGAGCCATGTACCAGATAGCTGTTCCACAATGCAAAATCGCCCGGCTCGAGCTCGAGGTGAACAAGGTCGGCTGGGTCAAGACCCAGGGAGTCGAGCATCTGGTCCTCGGGCGCATGGGCCATAACCGGTCCTTCGATCTCGATGTCGAGGCTGCCGAGCAAGTGGCTTTTCGGCATGATCCGCATTGCGCCGCTTTCTCTTGTGTGCGGGTCCACAGCGATTCCCGTCTGGACATAGCTTGTACCAAGATTTCGGTAAGCCCAGACCGGCTTGCGGAACCGGGAATCCTGGTGGAACGCAAAATCGCCCTTGCCCCCTGGCTTTTTCCAGTGAAGCTGGTTGATAATCTGCTTTACGTCTGAACCCACAAGAGGTGCCAGCATCTGGGCGATCCGGGGATCGGTGCGAACTCGGTCGAGTACGACATTGTGGTAGGACGGCCACTGCACCATCCGTACTT
>JBATDO010000374.1:0-5136 GCA_049663505.1 Sphingorhabdus sp. | reverse complement strand
CTGTAAGGAGAAGCTATTATGACTACCGAGAAGCCGCAGCTTAAGCCTGCGCGACCATTTTTTTCTTCGGGCCCCTGCGCAAAGCCGCCGGGCTGGGAAGCATCCAAACTCAAGACTGAATCGCTGGGCCGATCGCACCGAGCCAAGATTGGCAAGTCGCGCTTGCAGCTTGCGATCGACTTGACACGCGAAGTGCTTCAGGTTCCTGACACGCACCGAATTGGAATCGTGCCTGGATCTGATACCGGCGCCATTGAAATGGCGATGTGGTCGATGCTCGGCGCACGTCCTGTAACGATGATGGCCTGGGAGAGCTTTGGCGAGGGTTGGGTTACCGACGTCAACAAGCAACTCAAGCTCGAAGCCAACGTGATGAATGCGGCTTACGGCGAACTGCCGGACCTGGCATCTGTCGATTTTTCAAATGACGTGGTGTTCACCTGGAACGGGACAACGTCGGGTGCGCGGGTACCCAACGGGGACTGGATTTCTGACAATCGGGCCGGATTGACGTTCAACGATGCCACGTCGGCTGTGTTTGCTTATGACATGCCTTGGGACAAGCTCGATGTGACAACCTTTTCATGGCAGAAGGTTCTCGGCGGCGAGGGCGCTCACGGTGTTCTCATCCTTGGACCGCGTGCGGTCGAAAGGCTGGAAAGCTATACGCCTGCCTGGCCATTGCCCAAGCTCTTTCGGATGACTTCGAAGGGCAGCCTGATCGAAGGCATATTCAAGGGTGAGACGATCAACACGCCTTCAATGCTCGCAGTCGAAGATGTGATCTTTGCGCTTGAATGGGCGCAGTCACTTGGTGGACTGGCAGGATTGATTGCACGGTCGGATGCCAATGCAGCAGCGATGGAATCTATTGTCGACGCGCGGGAGTATCTCGGTTTTCTTGCAGTCGACCCATCGATCCGATCGAAAACATCAATGTGCCTTACGGTGCAAGGTGCAGATGAGGATTTTATCAAGAAATTCGCGGCCTTGCTCGACGCTGAAGGCGCGGCTTTTGATATCGCGGGCTATCGCGATGCGCCACCTGGACTGCGTATCTGGTGTGGTGCGACCGTCGATACAGCCGATATCGAGGCTCTCGGGCCATGGTTCGATTGGGCGTACGAGACACTCAAGGCGAACTGACGCTCGTGCACAGGGCGAAAACGATACGCCTGGCAGCGTTATGACGCGCACCCCGAAGGGGGATATGCGCAATCCACCTAAGAAATTCCTTCAAAGGACGTTCACATGACCAAACCTAAAGTTCTCATTTCCGATCAGATGGATCCCAACGCGGCCAGGATTTTTTCTGAACGTGGCTGTGACGTCGATGTCATAACTGGGCAGAGCCCCGAGGAGCTCGCTGCTATCATCGGACAGTATGACGGGCTGGCAATTCGCAGTTCGACCAAGGTCACCAAAGCTATTCTCGATGCAGCGACCAATCTGAAGGTAATTGGCAGAGCTGGAATCGGTGTAGACAATGTCGATATCCCCGCCGCGTCTGCCAAGGGGGTCGTGGTAATGAACACGCCTTTCGGCAATTCGATCACAACTGCTGAGCACGCGATTGCCTTGATGTTTGCGTTGGCCCGTCAGCTACCCGAAGCCGATGCATCTACCCAGGCTGGCAAGTGGGAAAAGAACCGCTTCATGGGCGTCGAATTGACCGGAAAGACGCTCGGGTTGATTGGTGCGGGCAACATAGGCTCGATCGTTGCTAGTCGGGCGCTTGGTCTCAAGATGAAGGTCGTGGCATTTGATCCGTTCCTCACACCCGAGCGCGCTGTCGAAATGGGTGTGGAAAAGGCAGATCTCGATACGCTTCTTGCCAAAGCCGATTTTATTACCTTGCACACCCCCCTGACTGACCAGACACGCAACATCTTGTCCGCTGCAAATATTGCAAAATGCAAGGCTGGCGTCCGGATTATCAACTGTGCACGCGGTGGTCTCGTTGACGAAGTCGCCCTCAAGGACGCTCTTGATAGCGGGCATGTCGCAGGTGCAGCCCTCGACGTGTTCGTGGACGAACCTGCAAAATCCTCGCCGCTCTTTGGTACGCCGAATTTCATTTGCACGCCGCATTTGGGGGCGTCGACGAACGAGGCCCAGGTTAATGTAGCTTTGCAAGTCGCAGAGCAAATGGCTGATTACCTGGTCAATGGCGGAGTCACCAATGCGCTGAACATGCCTAGCCTGTCAGCCGAAGAAGCTCCGAAACTGAAGCCGTACATGACGCTTGCGTTGAAACTTGGATCGCTTGTTGGTCAGCTCGCGCATGACGACCTGGACAATATTTCGATCGAGGTTGAGGGGGCTGCCGCTGAACTTAACATTAAACCAATTACAGCGGCAGTGCTCGCTGGGTTCATGCGCCGGTTCTCAGATGCAGTGAACATGGTGAATGCGCCCTTCCTGGCGAAGGAACGCGGTTTTGATATACGCGAAATCCGCCACGACAAGGAAGGCGACTATCACACGCTCGTGCGCGTCACGGTCAATACCAGCCTGGGTGCGCGATCGGTTGCTGGGACACTTTTCGGAAATGGAGAAGCTCGCCTGGTTGAAATATTCGGGATCAGCCTCGAAGCAGAACTCGAAGGCAACATGCTCTACATCGTCAACGAAGATGCTCCTGGGTTCATTGGCCGCGTTGGTACGACTCTTGGCGAAGCAGGCCTCAACATTGGAACCTTTCACCTGGGTCGCCGCAACGCCGGCGGTGAGGCGGTGCTGTTATTGTCCATGGATTCTGAAATCAAGGAGCCTGTATTGGGACAAGTGTGCAAGCTTCCCGGTGTAAAGACCGTCAAGGCACTGAAGTTCTGATATGGCTTTCACCAACCAAGTTTTGGCGTAAAGAGCGGGCATGACGCACGTTCCTCCTGATCTGTTGCCTGAGGGCTTCCGCGATCGTCTTCCGCCACCGGCGTAAGCGGCCGCGCGGGTTGCAAGGGCAATGTTGGATGTGTTGGCAAGCAACGGTTATGCACGGGTCAGCCCATCCATCGCAGAATTTGAGAATAGTCTTTCTAATCGGAGCGGCGGGGCCACCCGAAATAGCCTGTTGCGTTTCACTGATCCCGTTTCAGGCCATACCTTGGCACTGCGCGGCGATATTACCGTCCAGGTTGGCCGAATTGCCACGACACTTATGGCGCAGGCGGCGCGCCCACTGCGCTTGTGCTATCACGGCCAGGTCTTGCGGTTGCGCGCGCGACAGCTGAGGCCGGAGCGCGAGATCACCCAGCTTGGAGCCGAGCTGGTGGGCAATGACGGGGTCGCAGCTGCCAGTGAAATCGTTTCGGTCGCAATTGATGCACTCGAGGCGGCAGGTGTGCGAGATATCACAGTCGATTTCACACTGCCTGACCTGGTTGAAACACTCGCCATAAAGGCGCTGCCGCTTGCTCTTGACCAGATCGATGCTGTTCGGGCCGAACTCGACATGAAGGATGCCGGAGGGCTGAGCGCAATGGGCGCCAGTGCCTATCTCCCCTTGCTTGCGGCAACCGGGCAGTTTGCCGAGGCCGTTGAAAGGCTGCGTGCCATCGACGCGGGCGGGGCCCTGACATCGCGCATCACCGGGCTGGAGACGATAGCTGACGCGGTTCGTGACAGGGCAACGCTGACGCTTGATCCGACCGAAAGGCACGGATTTGAGTATCAGAGCTGGTTTGGATTTACGCTGTTTGCCAAGGGCTATACGGCTGCGCTTGGTCGCGGAGGAACCTATTCTATCCCAAGGCCCGACGGCACTACCGAAGTCGCAACCGGGTTTTCGCTATACCCGGACCCTCTCATCGACAGGCTCCCTGAAGGAGAAGGCGATAAACGGCTTTTCTTGCCGTTGGGACATGATCCGCTGGTAGCGCGAAAGCTTCGCGCGCAAGGTTGGAACACGATCAATGCATTGTCACCGGCCGATGATGCTGCCAAGGCCGCCTGCAGCCATCAACTTGGTGACGATGGGGTCACTCCCGCCTGACAGTCCTGACGAATGCACAAAAGGGCATCTTGCACCTTTTTTTGTGGACTATCCAGCTGGGCGCAACGCCTATTATGTTTCAGAACCTGAATATCTGGCGCAACCAGTCGTCCACGACCGCGGTTGCCGGATAGGCAGGATCACCGAGCTTGCGGTTGATTTCGGCATGTCCTTTCAGGCCCTTGCCCGCAAATCCCTGCAACTTAACCTGCACACCATTTCGGCGCAGGACGTCGGCAAGCGCTGCGGATTGTCGGGCGCCATCTGCCCGGTCAACATGCAGGATAAGGAATGCAGGTGCATTGGGAGCCGCTGCATGCCAATAAGGCGAAAGCGCCTTTTGCCGCTCAGGATCGGTCCCGAAAGCCTGAACATAGGTGTCCTTCATAAATGGCGCGCCCTCGGTCAGCTGCCCAGGTACATCATAGGCCGCGCCATCCAGCGGAACGACGCCTGCCAGCACGGACAAGTCCAGACCCGCGGCATGTAAGTATCGGGGATCTGATCCAACCAATGCAGACAGATGTGCACCGGCGCTGTGGCCCATCAACACCATACGCTTCGGATCAACTCCGAGCGTGCGAGCATTGCCGTGCAAATAGGCAATTGCATCAGCGACATCGGCCGCTTGCTGCTCCACCGTCGCATCTGGCACCAGGCGGTAGTTGATACTGGCAAAGGCATAGCCCGCCGACCGATAGTGGGCGACCTTGGTCGAACCCGTGGCGTTCCTCTTGTCGCCGCGTTTCCAGCCTCCACCATGAACAAAAATGACAAGGGGTGCATTTGGCTTGCTTCCATTCCAGAAATCCAGCTTCTGCAGATTTTCAGTGCCATAGGCAAATTCTGTGGCGCCGACTGCCGATTGACTTCCTGCGTCTAGGTCACCACGGCGGCCAATCCGTTCTCGTATTTCGGTGCGACAGCTTTGCGATATTGCAACGGATTTTTCCCGCAGGCATTCGCGTATGGCGTGCGGGCTCCTGCCGCATAATTGCACGATTTCCTGGCGACATTGGGCGGGCAGGCGGTCTCTTGCTTGCGCTACTGCGCATGACGCCACCATCATGACCGTGCTACTTGCGAGTATCCATTTTTGCATCTTTGACCTCTTTTGCCTTTTTGGGTGGACGCAATGCATC
>JBATDO010000373.1:0-9858 GCA_049663505.1 Sphingorhabdus sp. | reverse complement strand
ATGTCATTTTCAGTCCTCGTGCGCCCACTGTCGCCGCCCATTGCCCAACTCAGCCCTTCACTCAACCGGAAGCAGACCGCATCGGCAAGTCCGCCGTCCTTGTAGCGCTGCAAGGTGACCCCCTGCCCCTTGGACATTTCAGGTATTTCGCTCAGCGGGAAGGCTACCAGCTTACGGTTGTCCCCTACTACTGCAACATACTGGTCTTTCGAAAGAAAATCATCCTCGGTCGGGGGCGGCGCCAACCGGACCACCTGCAACCTGGCGCCCGGCTTCAACGTGACCACGCCTCGACCCTTGCGCGTCTCAGCAGTGACTTCACTCATCTTGGCAATGAAACCTTTGCCGGTCGATGCTGCAAGCAGCATTCGTCCATCAGGAGTTGCTGGCATTACTGCGACAATATCATTGCCTGCCTCGATATCGATCATGGTGCCTACAGGTTCGCCAAAACCCCGCGCGCCAGGCAGCTTGTCGGCACCAAGCGTATAGAAACGGCCATTTGCAGTCGCAATGAGTATCTTGTCGGTTGTTTGAGTATGAAAAGCAAACGCTGGACCGTCGCCTTCCTTGAACTTGAAATCGGCTCGGGCCGAGAGATCGGCATGCCCTTTCATGGCCTTGATCCAGCCGCGTTTTGACATTATTACCGTGACGGGCTCACGCTCGACAAAGGCCTCCAGAGATATTTCACGGGCGACTCCAGCTTCCTCAAGCGAGGTCCGCCTGCGACCAAGCAGGGTGTTCTCGGCATATCCCTTACGCAACACAGCGAGATCCTTTTTCAGTCGCGTACGCTGACGGGCCGGGCTCTCGATAAGTTTCACCAACTCTTCGCGCTCAGCCCTCAATGAATCGAGTTCACGGCGAAGTTCCATTTCCTCGAGCTTACGCAACGATCGCAGGCGCATGTTGAGTATGGCTTCGGCCTGGCGATCGTTAAGCAGGAACTCCGCCATCATCAACGGCTTGGGTTCATCCTCGTTACGAATGATTTCGATAATGCGATCAAGGTTCAGATAGGCGATTATATAACCTTCGACCAATTCAAGCCGACCATCGATTTTATCGAGCCGATGCCTTGATTTGCGGACGATTACATCGATCTGGTGCAGCAACCATTCACGCAGCACTTCGCCCAGTCCCATGACCCGAGGGGTTCGATTTGCATCGAGTACGTTCATGTTGAGCGAGAATCGGGTTTCCAGGTCGGTTAAACGAAACAAGGCATTCTTTAGATCTTCGGGATCCACGTTGCGACTTTTTGGAACCAGGACAATTCGAATGGCCTCGTCAGATTCGTCTCGAATGTCATCTAGAATGGGCAGCTTCTTATCCGCAATCAATTGCGCGATCTGTTCGATCAGCTTGCCCTTTTGCACTTGATAGGGAATTTCCGAAATGACCAACTGCCAGGTACCGCCGGAATGCTTTTCAACACCGCTCGGTTCCCAGCTGCCGTCCTCATTGTGTCCAGTGGAAAAGCGGGCACGAACGCGCATTGCCCCACGTCCAGATGCATAAGCGGCACTAATCACGTCTCGACTATCGACGAGAATGCCGCCCGTCGCAAAATCCGGTCCCTGGACGATTTGCATCAATTGTTCGTGGGTCGCCTGCGGTTCGTCGATCAGCAATGCTGCAGCGTCGATAATCTCAGCGACGTTGTGCGACGGGATGCTGGTAGCCATACCCACGGCAATGCCACTTGCACCATTTGCCAAAAGATTGGGAAACAGACCCGGCATGACTTCAGGCTCTTCGTCCTCGCCATTGTAGGTGGGCCTGAAATCGGTTGCATCCTCGTCAAGACCGTCCATCAGCTCGATTGCCGTCTTGGTCAGTCGCGCCTCTGTGTAGCGATAGGCTGCGGCATTATCACCATCGATATTGCCAAAATTGCCTTGGCCGTCGACCAACGGATAGCGAAGAGAAAATGTTTGAGCCAAGCGCACCATGGCGTCGTAAACTGACTGATCGCCATGGGGATGATATTTACCAATGACATCCCCCACTACGCGCGCACACTTCTTGTAACCTTGCGTCGGGTCCAACTTGAGCAAGCGCATGGCCCAGAGTAATCGGCGGTGGACCGGCTTCAATCCATCCCGCAAATCGGGCAATGACCGTGCAGTGATCGTCGACATTGCATATATCAAATAGCGTTCAGAGAGCGCCGCATCGAACGGCGAGTCCACAATGGCATCGAACGGGTCTTCTGGAGGTGGGGATTCAATAAGGTCAGACATTAGTGCGTCGATAGCGAGCCATTGACTCCGCGCAAAGAGGGGAATGCATCAATCCACAGATTTGTTATCCCGCGCTGCCTCTGCTAACGGCCACGCGACTCCAATCCAACAAGAAAGTCCACTCAATGATAGCCCGCTATTCCCGCCCCGACATGGTCGCTATCTGGGAGCCGGAAGCACGGTTCAGGATATGGTTCGAAATCGAAGCCCATGCCACTGATGCTCTGGCGGAACTGGGCGTTGTTCCTAAATCTGCAGCGGAGGCGTTGTGGAAGTGGTGGGCGAGCAACCCTGTGATTGACGTTGCAGCCATCGATGCAATCGAAGCCGTAACCAAGCATGACGTGATTGCGTTCCTTACTTGGGTTGCAGAACAAGTTGGTGATGAGGCGCGCTTCATGCATCAGGGCATGACGTCCTCGGATGTGCTGGACACGTGCCTTGCCGTTCAACTTGCTCGGGCTACCGACCTCTTGATTGCAGACATGGACCAGCTACTTGCTGCAATCAAGATCCGTGCCTTTGAACACAAGTTCACCCCAACCATTGGCCGCAGTCATGGAATCCATGCGGAACCCGTCACCTTTGGTATGAAACTTGCGCAGGCCTATGCAGAGTTTGCACGCAGCCGTGCGCGCCTTGTCGCAGCGCGAGCGGAAATAGCGACATGCGCAATCTCGGGTGCTGTTGGTACTTTTGCAAATATCGACCCGAAAGTGGAAGCGCATGTTGCAGCCAAACTTGGGTTGACCGCAGAGCCGGTGTCAACTCAGGTCATTCCGCGTGACCGGCATGCGATGTACTTTGCCACGCTGGGCGTCATAGCTTCGTCAGTCGAGCGCCTTGCCACTGAAGTTCGCCATTTGCAGCGAACTGAAGTCCTGGAGGCCGAGGAGTTTTTCTCACCCGGTCAAAAGGGGTCTTCAGCAATGCCGCACAAGCGCAACCCTGTGCTGACGGAAAATCTGACTGGCCTTGCTCGCATGGTGCGTGGGTATGTCATGCCGGCTCTTGAAAATGTTGCTCTTTGGCATGAGCGCGATATTTCGCATTCTTCCGTTGAGCGCTACATCGGCCCTGATGCCACCATCACGCTAGATTTCGCACTTGTTCGTTTGACTGGAGTGGTCGAGAAACTGTTGATTTACCCTGACCGGATGCAGAGGAATCTGGATAGAATGGGTGGTCTGGTCCACTCGCAACGGGTACTTCTGGCGCTCACTCAGTCAGGCATGAGCCGCGAAGACAGCTACAAGGTTGTACAACGAAACGCGATGAAAGTCTGGGAATCTGATGGCGCGCTATCGCTCATGGAGTTGCTAAAGGCCGATCCGGACGTAGCAGACAAGATGTCTGCGGCTGAAATCGAAGACCGGTTCAATCTAGATTATCATTTCAAACATATCGACACCATCTTCACCCGCGTCTTCGGGGATTAGCCCTAGCGAAAGCTGCAATTGTGCCATAAGGTGCACGTGAATAACAAAAGCGTGGAGCGAGCTGGCGATGCAATTCTTGAAGACACTGCTTTGGGTGACATTGATTGTCGGCCTGACTGTGTTTGCGGTCAACAACTGGGTACCTGTGTCAGTTAGCCTGTGGGGCGGCATGCGGCTGGATACAAAGTTGCCTGCTTTGGTCATCGCAGCATTCGTGGTTGGCTTTTTTCCGCTTTATATTTTTCATCGAACGGTAACGTGGCGGATGAAAAGGAGAATAGCGTCACTTGAGGGCAATCAGCGATCATTTGCCTCCCCATCGCCTACGCCTGCCCCCACTCCGCCGCCCGCCTACTCGCCAGGGGACAATATATGACCAACCCTCTCTACGTGGCGATTGACACACCGTATCTTGATGACGCGTTGGTCTTGGTAAATCGCATCAGGCATCATATCGGTGGCGTGAAGCTGGGCCTTGAATTTTTTTATGCCAATGGTCATCACGGCGTTCACGAGATATCGAAGCTGGGCCTACCGGTCTTCCTCGATCTGAAAATGCATGATATTCCAAACACTGTAGCCAAGGCAATGCAGGCCATTAATACTCTCGAACCTGCCATCGTGACAATCCATGCTGCAGGCGGGCGGGCAATGATGGAAGACGCTAAAGCTGCTGCGGGCGCAAACACCAAGGTCGTCGCAGTAACTGTGCTCACCAGCCTGGACGATCACGACCTTAGTCGGATCGGCATTTCAGATTCACCCGACCTCCAAGTCGCCCGACTGGCCGAGCTGGCACAGGATGCCGGACTTGATGGCATCGTATGTTCTGGTCAGGAAGTGAAAGCAGTGCGCAAGGCATGGAAGGATGGTTTTTTCGTTGTTCCGGGACTGAGACAAGCAGGTGGCAATGGCGGGGACCAGAAACGCACCGTGACGCCTCGACAGGCACGTGATGACGGAGCGAGTGTGCTGGTCATAGGGCGTCCAATCACGAAAGCCGAAAATCCCGATGACGCTGCGCGAGCTATTGTCGGAACGCTCTGATGCAACAGGCAAGTTTTGTGACTCCTGACCTGCCCTCACGCGATATCGACTCTACCGAACAAAAATCCTCAGGATGTGGCCCTGAGAAATACTGCGTTCAAATCGCATTTTCTTTTCTATCTGGATTGCTCATTGCCCAGGCTCGTTCAGAATAGCTAGAGACCTCCATGCCCACACAGATCAAGATATGCGGCCTATCCACAATCGCTGCGGTTGATGCCGCCACGCAGGCTGGTGCAACCCATATAGGCCTTGTCCACTTCATTAACAGTCCAAGGCACGTTTCGCTTGAGCAGGCATCGGCTCTTCGCGCGCACACTCCATCCCAAATCAAGATAGTCCTCTTGCTGGTCAACGCCGAGCCTGCATTCACTGGCTTGGCAATCGAGCGCGTCAAACCGGACATCATACAGTTTCACGGCAACGAGACCCCTGAATGGCTGCGCGCAGTCAAGGATGCTTCGGGCCTAGAAGTCTGGAAGGCAGTTGGCGTAAAAAATCGCGAAACACTTGCGAACTGCGATCGATTTGTCGGCGCGGCAGACCGACTTCTTTTTGACGCCCCCGCTCAAACGCTCCCTGGGGGAACGGGAACGAGATTTGATTGGGCGCTCCTGGCCGAGCATCAACACAAACTGGACTGGGGAATTGCCGGCGGACTCGATTCGGGAAATGTTGCCGAAGCCTTACGGATCACTCGGGCCCCACTGGTCGACACGTCTTCAGGTGTAGAAAGTGCTTCAGGCATCAAGGATGTGGACAAGATTGCAGCTTTCTGCAAAGCGGTCCGCGACTATGACAACACCTGAACCCTTATCGAACTCATACCGCAACCAGCCCGATGAACGCGGCCATTTTGGTCAGTTTGGCGGACGTTACGTCGCTGAAACACTGATGCCGCTAGTGCTCGATCTTGAACGCGAATATCGGGCTGCAAAGCAGGATCCAGCATTTGCTGCTCAATTTGAGGACCTGCTTGAGCATTATGTTGGGCGACCCAGTCCGCTTTATTATGCCGAACGCCTTACCGAGGAGATACGTGCCAGCGCACCGGAGGGCAAAGGCGCACAAATCTGGTTCAAGCGCGATGAACTCAACCACACAGGTGCACACAAGATCAACAACTGCATCGGCCAGATATTGCTCGCAATCAGAATGGGCAAGACGCGAATAATTGCAGAGACAGGCGCAGGCCAGCACGGCGTGGCAACGGCAACCGTGTGTGCGCGATTTGGCTTGCCCTGTTTTATATATATGGGCGCAAAAGATGTGGAACGCCAACAGCCCAACGTCTTTCGGATGCGTTTGCTTGGCGCTGAGGTAATACCGGTCACATCCGGCGCGAACACTCTCAAGGATGCGATGAACGAGGCTTTGCGTGACTGGGTCGCCAATGTCGACGATACATTTTATATCATTGGTACTGCTGCTGGCCCACACCCCTATCCAGAGCTTGTACGCGATTTCCAGAGCGTTATCGGCAAAGAAGCCCGCGAGCAAATGCTTAACCGAACAGGGCGACTACCTGATTTGCTGGTTGCAGCGATCGGCGGTGGGTCGAATGCTATTGGACTTTTCCATCCTTTTCTGGACGACAAGGATGTTTCAATGCTCGGGGTCGAGGCAGCAGGACATGGTCTTGACAAGGAGCATGCTGCGAGCCTGGCTGGAGGGCGTCCGGGCATCCTTCATGGAAACAAGACATATCTGCTCCAGAATGAAGACGGGCAAATTGCAGAAGCCCATTCGATCAGCGCAGGCCTGGACTATCCTGGAATTGGACCGGAACATAGTTGGTTGAAGGAAATTGGTCGTGTTCGGTACGACAGTGTGACCGATACCGAAGCACTCGCCGCCTTTCAACTCCTCTGCCGCACAGAAGGCATCATACCAGCTCTCGAACCAGCCCACGCGATTGCTGCAGTTGAGCGCGAAGCAAGAAAAATGAACCGAGAAGATATTATCCTGGCTAACTTGTGTGGTCGCGGAGACAAGGACATCTTCACCGTTGCCGAGGCACTGGGAACAAAGATATGATCTTTATGAAAATCACTAGAATGATTTTCATGCAAGGTGTGGTGACATTCGTTGTCTCAGTTGGCACCATTTGGAAACGCCCGATCTCACTGCGCTGGGTCTGGCATGTTCTGGCCTCTGCTCACTCGGTTCCTCGTTGGTCTGATCGGTCGACAAGCTTACTGAAATTGACTTTAACGCTGCCCACTCCACAACAGAAACAAGCAGAACAATGACCCGGCTTTCTCATGCTTTCGCCAAATCCCATCCTGCACTAGTGGCATTCGTGACGGCAGGCGATCCCTCCCCGACGGTCACCGGATCTATCCTTGATGCGCTTGTTGATGGTGGCGCAGATGTTATCGAGCTTGGGATGCCATTTACGGATCCAATGGCCGACGGACCCGTGATCCAGGCAGCAAATCTACGTAGCCTTCATAACGGAACGACTACCGCTGATATTTTCGAAATCGTTTCAGGCTTCCGCAAGCGGCACCCCGAGGTGCCCCTCGTGCTGATGGGCTATGCCAATCCGATGACAATTCGCGGTCCGGAATGGTTTGCTTCTGAGTGCAACAAGGCTGGCGTAGACGGTGTCATCTGCGTTGATATTCCGCCTGAGGAAGATGCCGAACTGGG
Source organism: Sphingorhabdus sp. (assembly GCA_049663505.1). Lineage (GTDB taxonomy): Bacteria > Pseudomonadota > Alphaproteobacteria > Sphingomonadales > Sphingomonadaceae > Sphingorhabdus_B. The sequence goes on along the minus strand of JBATDO010000373.1, from coordinate 2,468 downwards.
TCCGATGCTTCGATCAGCCGGCATCGACTTCATTCGCCTTGCTACCCCCACCACCGATGATGCACGACTGCCAACCGTTCTCAATGGCGCATCGGGTTTTCTCTATTATGTCAGCGTTGCCGGAATAACAGGACTACAACAAGCTGCTCAAACGAGTATCGATGAGGCAGTAGCCCGTCTGAAGGCATGCACGGATTTGCCCGTCGCTGTCGGCTTTGGCGTGCGGACGCCTGAACAGGCTGCAAATATCGCACGCGTTGCCGATGGAGTAGTCGTAGGATCTGCGATCGTTGAACTTGTCGCACAACATGGCAGCAACGCCGCTGGTCCTGTGCGCGAATATGTGGCAAGCTTGGCCGCAGCAATCGCCACTGCTAGGAAAGCCTGAATTATGAACTGGGTCACCCGCGTCCGGAATGCCATTCCGTTCATCGCCAAGCGCGAAACCACAGAAACACTCTGGCACAAATGCAAGGGTTGTCAGGCCATGATTTTTCTCAAAGAATTCGAGGAAAACCAGTCGGTATGTCCAAAATGCGACCACCATGGACGGATTGGCCCTGCTGAGCGTTTTGCCGCACTGTTTGACGATGATAGCTATACGGTGCTTAAGCCACCGGTCGTTGGAGAAGATCCCCTTAAGTTCAAAGATACGAAAAGATATGTTGATCGTATAAAGGCTGCCCGTCTAGCCACCGGTGAAGCCGACGCGATGATGAGTGCAAAAGGCGAAATTGACGGTCATCTTGCCATTGTCAGCGTCCAGGACTTCGCCTTCATGGGGGGGTCAATGGGAATGGCCGTGGGCGAGGCATTTATCGACGCGGTAAAGGCAGCTATCAAAGCAAAATGCCCGTATATCATTTTTACGGCCGCTGGTGGCGCCCGAATGCAGGAGGGCATTCTGTCCCTCATGCAAATGCCGCGTTCGACGGTCGCAATTCAGATGCTCCACGATGCCGGGCTGCCCTATATTGTCGTCCTTACAGATCCGACCACTGGCGGCGTTACTGCTTCTTACGCAATGCTTGGTGATGTGCAAATAGCAGAGCCTGGTGCATTGATCGGCTTTGCAGGACAACGCGTTATTGAGCAAACAATCCGCGAAAAGTTGCCCGAAGGATTTCAACGGGCAGAGTATCTGCTCGAGCACGGCATGATCGACATGGTGACACATCGACATGAATTGCGCGAGACATTATCTAAACTGATTTCCTATTTGGCACCCCAGAAACGGGCCGCTTAGCGTCCTGTAGCCCATCGTGCCAGACAGCGCCATTTCCACAAATGCGGGCGTTCAAGCCCAACTTGACAGGTTGGTCATGCAGTCACCAGGGCGCGACGTCCTGGGGCTCGAACGGATCACCAGGTTACTCGATAGATTGGGTAATCCACACCTCGATATTCCGCCGGTCTTTCACGTTTCCGGCACGAACGGTAAGGGGTCGACTTGTGCTTTCCTCAGGTCAGCAATCGAGGCAGCAGGACTAACCACTCACGTATATTCGAGCCCGCACCTTGTGCGTTTCAACGAACGGATCAGGCTCGGCGGTGCGCTAATCGACGATGCATTGCTTGCAGCATTGCTTTGCGAAGTACTGGACCATGCAGATGATCTCCAGGCCAGTTTTTTCGAGATTACGACTGCGGCTGCATTTCTGTCGTTTGCACGCTCGCCAGCAGATGCCTGCGTGATTGAGGTTGGCTTGGGCGGAAGGCTAGATGCAACCAACGTCATCGCTAATCCCGCCATATGCGGCATCGCCGCCCTCGGAATCGATCATGAGGGTTTCCTCCTTGCTCCGGAAGAGGGAACGCCGCAAAATCCGCTTGATCGCATTGCGTTTGAAAAAGCTGGAATTGCCAAGGCAGGAGTGCCCTTGGTCACACAAAAATACCCTGCATCAATGGCCAACACCATAGCGGTCCAGGCAAATCTGGCCGGTGCCAAGTTGCTGGCCCGGGGCGAGGCTTGGGATGCCGTCCATTACGAAGGCCGGCTCCACTACCGGGACGAGGCGGGCAAGTTGAACCTCCCGATCCCCCGCATGACTGGTTTCCACCAAGTTGATAACGCTGCGCTGGCGATAGCAATGCTGCGTCATCAGGCCGCAGTAAGGGTTCCCGAAGCCGCATTGTCTGCAGCGATGGAGTGGACCCGGTGGCCCGCCCGGATGCAGCAACTGGCAACTGGGCCACTTGTTGAGATGCTTCCCAGCGGCTCCACCATCTGGCTTGATGGCGGCCACAACCCAGACGCTGGAGCCGCTATCGCCCGCGCCGTAGAAGGTGGACCACCCTTGCATGTCATTTTCGGCATGCTCGCCAATAAGAATCCGGTTGGTTTCCTGGAACAATTTGCGCTCAAAATCGCATCATTTCATGCCGTACCAATTCCAGGCCATGATTGTCATGCCCCCGAATCTCTGAGCGACCTGGTGCGAAGTGAACTTGGCATTGGACTGGCG
>JBATDO010000372.1:0-9598 GCA_049663505.1 Sphingorhabdus sp. | reverse complement strand
GATTGGGCTGCAGGGTACAGTATTGTTTGGCCTTTACATCGCAGGCATCGTTGGCGCCATGGCCGCCGCTTTGGTGTTGCGCCGTACCGTCGCCAAGGGAAGCAGCAGCAGTTTCCTGATCGAGATGCCGCGCTACCAATTGCCCCTGGTACGCGATATCTTGCTAGGCCTGTGGCAACGGTCCATCGTGTTCCTGCGCCGTGCAGGTACGATCATATTCGCCTCGACCATGATCTTGTGGCTTTTGCTGAGCTTTCCAAAGGTCCCCATTGGTTCGGAGTTGACCCAGAGCGAATATTCGGTCGCAGGGCGCATCGCTTCGGGACTGGCGGTCGTCACCGAGCCGATCGGGTTCAATGACAAGATCGCGCTTGCACTGATTCCCGCAATGGCCGCGCGCGAAGTGGCGGTTTCAGCGCTGGCGACAGCTTATTCAGTCGATGCAGGCGATGAGGACGCAACCGCTATGGCGCTGGGTGACCGGCTTGCTGGCCAATGGTCGCTGGCAACAGCACTCGCGTTCCTCGCCTGGTTTGTGTTCGCGCCGCAATGCATTTCGACGATTGCCGTTGCGCGACGGGAAACCAATGGTTGGAAATGGCCTGCCTTTATGGTTTTTTATCTCTTTGCTCTTGCCTATATTGCCGCTGGCGCTACCTATTGGACAGCAACCGCGCTTGGCCTTTGATGGCGAGCGCACTTCAACAAGATCTAAGGAATAACAGATGGCGGGTAGCGTCAATAAGGTGATTTTAGTTGGCAATCTCGGTGCTGATCCCGAGGTAAAGTCGTTCCAGAACGGAGGACGTGTCTGCAACTTGCGGATAGCAACGTCTGAGGATTGGAAGGACCGGACAACCGGTGAAAAAAAGGAGCGTACCGAATGGCACCAGGTCGTGCTCCAGTCGGACGGGCTCGTCGGTGTTGCCGAGCGTTTCCTGCGCAAGGGAAGCAAAGTCTACATTGAGGGACAGCTGCGCACGCGCAAGTGGCAGGATGCTTCTGGTAACGATCGCTACACCACCGAGATCTCGATCGGCGGTTTTGATGGCAAGCTGGTGATGCTCGATGGCGCCAAGGGAGGATCCGGCGGCGGAAGTTCGAACGAAGGCTGGAGCGGTGGTGCCTCTTCGGGCGGTAGTGCGCCAGCAGGCGGCGGCCAGTCAGGTAATAACTGGAGTGGTGGAGCCGCTGGCTTTGGCGGTGGCGATTTCGATAATGATCTTGATGATGACGTGCCGTTCTGATTCGAGTGTCACGCTGAATTCCTAGAGGATTGAGCCTAAATCCATTTCAACCATATTGGGGCCAGAATGAAAAAAGCAGTTTTGGCCCTGATACTGGTTGGTGCAATTGCCGCGTATTTCCTGTTCGATCTTGGTCAATATCTGAGCCTTCAAAGCTTCAAGGCCCAGCAGGCTGACATCGTGTCCGCCAAGGACGCCAATCCCCTCCTGTACATCGTCGCATTCTTCTTGCTTTATGTCCTGGTGACCGGACTTTCGATTCCAGGTGCCGCATTTATGAGCCTGGTTGCTGGCGCCTTGTTCGGCCTTCTCCTTGGCACTTTAATCGTGTCCTTTGCTTCGACCATCGGTGCAACACTGGCCTTCTTGAGCTCGCGATATCTGCTGCGCGACTGGGTGCAGGGCAAGTTCGGTGCGCGTCTGCGGGCGGTCGATGAAGGGCTGGCACGTGACGGGGCATTTTACCTGTTCACGTTGCGCCTGATCCCCGTGTTCCCGTTTTTTGTGATCAACCTGCTGATGGGCCTGACCCGAATAAGGACATGGACTTTTTTCTGGGTCAGCCAGCTGGGAATGCTCGCTGCTACATTTGTATTTGTAAACGCCGGAACGCAGATCAGCCAGATCGAGACAACGTCCGGTCTTCTCTCCCCGACATTGATAGCCTCGTTCGTTGCGTTGGCCCTGTTTCCTTGGGCGGCACGAGCCATGATCAGCTTTGTGGCACGTCGTCGTGGCAGCTAGGTGGAACAAGCCCAGGCGGTTTGACCGCAATCTCGTTGTCCTTGGCGCAGGTTCGGCCGGTCTCGTCTCCGCCTACATCGCGGCCATGGTGCAGGCAAAGGTTACCCTCATCGAGGCAAATGCAATGGGCGGCGATTGTCTCAATACCGGTTGCGTGCCATCCAAAGCACTCATCAAGAGCGCGCGAGTTGCCCATAGTATCAACGATGCAGCGCGTTTTGGCGTCATGGCGTCTCCCGCAAAGATCGATTTTCCGGCAGTCATGCAGCGCGTGCGTGACGTCATCAAGGGCATCGAACCGCATGACAGTGTCGAACGATTTACCGGACTGGGTGTCGATTGTGTCATGGGTCATGCACGCTTTGTCGACCCGTGGACGGTCGAAATTGCACATGCGAACGGTACCTGCAGCCAGATCACGAGCCGGGCATTCATCATTGCGACCGGGGCTGAACCCATTATCCCTGCACTTCACGGTATTGAAACCAGCGGCTATCTGACCAGCGAAACCTTGTGGGAAGCAATGGCCGACAGGACGACGGCTCCGGGACACATGGTGATTTTGGGAGGCGGGCCTATAGGTTGCGAACTGGCCCAGGCATTCCAGCGGCTTGGCACACAAGTGACCGTTGTCGAAATGGCAGATCGATTGCTTTTGAAGGAAGATCCAGATGCCGCAGCCCTGGTAACCAGGCAACTGCGTGCTGAAGGCGTCGAGATATTGAGCGGACACAAGGCGTTGCGCTTTGATCCCGATGGTGCGCTCGTCGTTGGCGGACCTGAAGGGGAAAAGAAGCTTGGCTTTGATGATATCATCATCGCGATCGGTCGTCGGCCTCGGGTCACGGGGTTTGGTCTTGAAGAACTGGGCTTGGTCATAGACAATAAGGTGGGTGTCGACGAATTCCTGCGAACAAGCCAGCCCCATATATTGTTGGCAGGTGACGTGGCAGGTCGCCAGCAACTCACACATGGTGCCAGCCACGAGGCTTGGTATGCCAGCGTCAATGCATTGGCGCGTCCTTTTCGAAAATTCCGAGCAGACTATCGTGTGCTGCCTCGCGTGACCTATACCGAGCCCGAATTGGCAACCGTCGGTCTGAGCGAGGCCGAGGCCAGACAGCTTGGACTGGACCATGATGTGACCCGGTACGACCTGGACGATCTTGATCGCGCAATCGCTGAGAGCGAACCCGGGGGGTTCGTCAAGATACTGACCCCAAAAGGCGGAGACACGATATTGGGCGCAACGATCGTTGGAGCCCATGCAGGCGAAATGTTGAGCGAGCTTACCTTTGCGATGCGCCACAATCTCGGGCTCAAGAAGATCATGCAAACGATCCACCCATATCCGACATGGGCCGAGGCCAATAAATACGCCGCCGGCCAGTTTAGCCTGCAACGAAAGCCCGAGGCCATTCTGAAATGGGCCAAGCGGTGGTTTACATGGATGCGCGGCTAGGCAAAAACCCTTGCCGCCATGAGCACGCGCTGGATCACGGTGCAAATACACAGACCTGCCAGCAAGAGCGCAAGCCACGCGAAATAATGCGGAAACAGGCAGAAAATGACGAAGAAGGCGATGGTCTCGCCGCCTTCTATGATGCCAGTCGAATAGATGAATGCCTTTGTGCCGTGGATCCCGTCTTCCTGTCCGGTTCGTGCAGCGATCGCGGCAAAGGCTAAGAAGCTGACAGCGGTCAATGTGAAGCTTGCCACCAGCAACAAGGCCGGCAACTGGTTCTGCGGGCTGACCATCGCGAATCCCACCGGAACGAGAACATAGAAAAGAAAATCGGCCAGGCTGTCGAGATATCCCCCCAGTGCAGTCGGCTTGTTGACCCGCGCGACTGCACCGTCCAGCCCATCGAGGAGGCGATTGAGGCCAACGAGGCCGCATCCGGTTATGAAACTGCCCTGGCTGATGGCCACTGCAGCCATGACCCCGACCGCAGCGCCAGCAAGCGTAAGCACGTTTGCACTTATGCCTTGACGTGCAAGCGCGTGACCAAGCCAGCCGAGAGCGGGGTCAACCACCTGACGCAACTTGGCATCAAGCATCTGCAGATGTGCTCATTTGCGCGTCAGCAGGTCCTTGAGCCCTGCAAGTGCGCCTTCCGGCCTGATTTCCTCCTCGCTCTTCACGCCTGCAGCTTTAAGCCGGGCCTGGGCATCAGGACTGCGTGGATAGGGATCAAGCGAAAGGCCAAGGGTCTGGGCCACGGCTTCGCCGAGGTCGACACCTAGTCCATCGTAAAACATCGTATCACACTCATCGGCATCGAGTTCAATTTCGGCATCTGCGGCTGTGATGGGCTCGGGCATGAAGCGTATGGTGATCGGCTCATCTAGGTGGGCTGAAACCGGTTCACCAGTTGCTACGCAAGATTGGACAAGGTCAGCGCGGAACCTGCCAACTGCGAGCACGCCCTTGGCGCTGCGGGACAAGGCGATGTCAGCCTCGAGGAGGTCTAGCGAGGCCAGGTCGAATCGGCGGGCAAGGCCAGTCCTGGCATCGAGATCAGCCGACAGGTGAACATTCGATTCACCGGCCCCAATATCGTTGAGCTTCACGAAATGACTGAATTCATTGTCACTTACCACTGTGCGCTGCCCTTCACGATTTCATCGGCAGAATTGGCTTCCAGGCGACCCACAAGGTCCGTTATTTGAGCACGTACGTGCGCCAGTCCCTGCTTGTCTGGTCCATCACCGCGGTAGAGATTGCGCAGGATCACGTCGTCGAGCTGGTCGGTATTGACCATGGCATCTCGAAACGCCCCCAAGCGGCCACCAAGCGAGCCCATCATCTTGCCGATATGCTTTCCAACTATCATGTCGCCAATACCGAGTTCACGTAATTGGCCGTCCATGTCATCGACGAATAATTCTGTCAGGTGTGCCATGTCCGGCCCGTGGGAATTGTCCTGTTCTAGGCGCAGGAGGACAAGGGTGAGGATAATTGCCACCATGTCGAAACGTCCATCAACCGTATCAGGCACCTGCCCTTCGACATACCAATGCGGCCCGCGGGCCTTGGCGACAACCTGGTTATAGAGATCAAGACGTCCCAACTTTGGGTCGGGTCCGGAATTTCCAAAAAGGCGTTGCAATAGGGACATATGGGAAACTCGCTTCTAACCGGCTCATCGGGTGTTCATCTGGACTTCGATATTGATATTGCGCGCCAAGGATGCAATGGCAAAGCCCTAACTTAAAAAATGCCGGAGAATGCTATGCGCGTGTCGCAAATCGTCAGTTTGACTGCCCTTGTCGCGGCGATGGTCACGACATCAGCTTGTACAAGGCTTCGTGCACACCAAGGATATGTTGGTGATGCGACCTTGATGACATCGGTGCAACCCGGTGTCGACAACAAGGATTCGGTCCAGGCATCGCTCGGCCGTCCGACTTTTGTCGGACAGTTCGACAAGAATGACTGGTATTATTATGCGCGGGACACGAGGCAACTGGCTTTCGCCCAACCTACACCTACCGAGCAGTTCGTGCTGCGCGTACGCTTTGATGGAGCGGGTAACGTTGCTTCAGTTGCCCAGACCGGCAAGGAATTCATCTCGAAAATCAGTCCCGAGGGCGACAAGACCCCGACGCTTGGTCGCAACACCAGCTTCTTTGAAGAGCTGTTCGGCAATATCGGCTCGGTCGGTGCTGGAACCGGCCAGGGTAGCTCGCCGAACAGCCCTAACTGATTATTCGACGACTCCCGCTGCTGCAAGGACCGCCAGGGTCACGAGATCGCTTGCACTCGATGCCATCGTCGCGATCTGAACCGGTCGCTCGATACCGCACAGCATCGGGCCAATTACCTGGTCACCGCCCAGTTCGCGCAGCAGCTTCGCACTGAGATTGGCAGACTGCAGGCCAGGCATCACCAGCACATTTGCCGGACCCGAGAGACGACAGAAGGGGTAGCGCGCCATCATCGCGGGATTGAGCGCCACATCTGGCGGCATATCGCCTTCATATTCAAAATTGGGTTTGCGTGCGTCGAGGATGGCAACCGCTCCACGGATATTCTCCAGCCAGTTGCCATGCGGATTGCCAAAGGTCGAATAAGACAGGAATGCAACCCGAGGATCATGGCCCATGCGCCGTGCAACCACCGCGGTATGTTCGGCGATATATGCCAATTCTTCCGCGCTTGGCCGTTCATTCACGGTGGTGTCGGCAATGAACACGGTGTGGCTCTTGCCAACCATGACATGCACTCCAAAGGGCGTTTGGCCCTTTTTCGGATCCAGCACACGACGCAGTTCGCGCATGGTTTGAGAAAATGTCCGTGTGACACCGGTGATCATGGCGTCGGCCTGGTCCATGGTCAGCATCAGTGCGCCAAATATGTTGCGGTCGCGGTTGACCATGCGAATCACATCACGCCTGAGGTAGCCACGGCGCTGCAATCGCGCGTAGAGCTTGTCCACCATGCGTTCGACCAGGTTGCTTGTAACGCTGTTATGGATTTCGAAACTGTCAGGGTCAGCACCGAGCTCGCGCAGCTTTTGTGTCACGGTTGCGTCGCGACCAATGAGGACGGGAATGCCGTAGCCATCCTGTTTGAACTGGATTGCAGCCCGCAACACGACGTCTTCCTCGGCTTCTGCAAAGATCACGCGCTTGGGCTTTGCGCGCGCAGCCTCGTAAACCTGGGTGAGCACCGAAGTCGTAGGATTGAGCCGAGCCCGCAACTCGGCGCGATATGCCGTCATGTCGGCTATGGGCTTTTGCGCAACGCCGGAGTCCATTGCCGCCTTTGCAACGGCAGATGCAACGATCTCCATGAGCCGTGGATCAAAGGGCGAGGGAATGATGTAGTCGCGGCCGAACTTGTGCGACAACCCGCCATAAGCAGCAGCCACTTCTTCAGGCACTGTTTCGCGCGCCAATTGCGCAATCGCGTTGGCAGCTGCAATCTTCATCGGTTCGTTGATCGTGGTCGCCCTGACATCAAGCGCACCGCGGAATAGGAACGGGAAACACAAGACGTTGTTGACCTGGTTGGGAAAGTCCGATCGGCCAGTGGCAATGATCGCGTCAGGTCGCGCTGCCCTTGCGACCGGTGGCGAGATTTCCGGATCCGGATTGGCCATGGCGAAAATAATCGGTTGGTCCGCCATCTGCTTGACCATATCGGCACTGAGCGCATTGGCGGCCGACAATCCCAGGAACACATCGGCCCCGACAATCGCCTCTGCCAGGGTGCGCGCCTGGGTCGGAACGGCGTGTGCCGATTTCCACTGGTCCATACCTTCCTGGCGACCCTGGTAGATCACGCCGGTCCGGTCGCACATGGTAACGTTGCCGTGCTGCACGCCCATGGCCTTGATGAGCTCTGTACACGCAATTGCAGCCGCCCCTGCGCCGTTGCATACGACCTTCACGTCTTTCAGACTGCGACCGGTGAGCTCGCATGCGTTGATGAGGCCAGCTGCGGCAATGATTGCAGTGCCATGCTGGTCATCATGAAAGACAGGGATGTTCATGCGCTCGCGCAGCGTCTGTTCGATTATAAAGCATGACGGTGCCGCGATGTCTTCAAGGTTGATTCCACCAAAAGTCGGTTCAAGCAGTTCGACTGCGTCGATGAAGCGGTCTACATCCTCGGTGTTGACCTCGATATCGATCGAATCAACATCGGCGAAGCGCTTGAACAAGACTGCCTTGCCTTCCATCACCGGCTTTGAAGCAAGGGCACCCAAATTGCCCATGCCAAGGATCGCAGTACCATTCGAGATCACGGCAACCAGGTTTCCCTTGGCCGTGTAATCATAGGCAGTTGCCGGGTCATCGGCAATTGCTCGGACAGGTATCGCCACTCCAGGTGAATAAGCCAGGCTCAAATCTCGCTGTGTGGCCATCGGTTTTGTCGCGACAATCTCGATCTTGCCAGGGCGGCCCATCGAATGAAAGTCGAGTGCCTCCTTGGAGGTGAATTGGACGTCACTGTCACTCATGCATTGACCCTGTCTGTTGAATATTCCGTTTTCGCTGCGAATGCCTGCCCTAACCCGAGCGGAGCGTAAGGGCAAGCATTGCCCCACGGTTGATCGTTCGCTAACGCAGGCAGCTTATGGCGGGGACAGGCAACAACAACGCACCAACACCTATGATGGTGCAATATCTGGCCTTGAAGGCGAAGGCTGGCGGATGCTTGCTCTTTTACCGGATGGGTGATTTCTTCGAGTTGTTTTTCGAGGACGCTAGAATTGCGGCCGCAACGCTCGATATCGCGCTCACCGCGCGAGGAGAATATGATGGCCGGCCCATCCCGATGTGCGGTGTGCCGGTGCACAGCGCCGAAGGCTATCTTGCGCGATTGATCAAGGCCGGACACCGTGTCGCGATCGCAGAACAGACAGAAAGTCCAGAAGCGGCAAGGGCACGGGGTGGATCAAAGACCTTGGTGGCCCGTGACATAGTTCGCTTCGTGACGGCCGGGACGCTGACTGAAGACAGTTTGCTCGACAGTTGGCAGGCAAACATGCTGGTGACCCTGGCACCGGTTGGCCACATGATCGGCGTTGCCGCTGCCGATATATCTACCGGACATTTCGAGCTTGCAAGCGTGGCACCTGGAGCGCTCGAAGCAGAGCTGGCGCGCTTGACGGCCAGTGAGCTCGTGGCACCAGAAGGTTTTTTGGCAGCGCCACAAGGCGCGATTTTGCGTCCTCGTGCCGACTTTGACAGCGAGGGTGGTCAAGCGGCGCTGGAAAGCCATTTCGGTGATTCATGCGTTGATTGGGCAGCTACCCTGTCGAGAGCAGAGCTTGCAGCGGCAGGCGGCCTGATCGCCTATCTTGCCCATGTCGGGCAAGGGAAAATGCCCTTCCTGAAACTGCCGGTGCAACGCGAGGTCCACGCACATCTGCTCATAGACCAGGCCACGCGCGAGAGCCTTGAAATCAATGCCGCGAGCAAGGGCGGCCGGGCCGGCTCGCTGCTTGCTGAGATCGATCGCACGATCACCGGGGCAGGCGCACGGCTCCTTGCAACAGACCTTGCCGCTCCCCTCATGGACCGCGCATTGATCGAAGCCAGGTTGTCGCTGGTTGGATGGTTCCACGATGCACCATTGCTGCGCGAGGCCGTTCGCAGTTCGCTGCGCCAGCTTCCAGACATCGCTCGCGCTCTTGGCCGCGTGGTGGCTGGAAGAGGAAGCCCGCGGGACCTCGGGCAAATACGTGACGGGCTCCGCGGTGCCCAGTCTCTTCACGATCGGCTGGACGGCGCACCCGATCAACCAGGATTACTCGGTCAATTGCTGCCGACGCTTGCCGGCCACGGTGCACTTGTTGACCTGTTTACACGCGCGCTTGTAGCATCACCGCCGACCGAAACGGGGCAAGGTGGCTATATTGCTGAAGGCTATGACACCGATCTTGATGGATTGCGCTCAGCGGGGCGTGACGGACGGCTTGCCATCGCAGAGCTCGAGGCCCGTTACCGTGATGCAACGGGAATCGCGGCTCTTAAGATACGTCACAATGCGGTCCTTGGGTATTTCGTGGAGGTGCCAGCCAAGCACGGCGATATTTTGATGGCGGCAGGCTCGGGCTTTGCTCACCGCCAGACAATGGCCGGGGCAGTGC
>JBATDO010000371.1:0-2939 GCA_049663505.1 Sphingorhabdus sp. | reverse complement strand
CACCACAACCGTCGCCGCTGAACCTGTGGCGGCGCTTGAAAAATGGGGATGGGTTTGGAAGGCACTGGTTTTTGCAGCTTTCCTTCCACTGACACTGCACACCAAGCTACGGCTCGAAGCCTTGATGCTCACGATGGTTCTGTGTGCATCCGCGCTCATCGTGACCGGCGGCATTAAGACCGCCGCAGGCGGGGGCGGCTATGGCGCACTCGTCATCTTGATCGACGACAATAGTGGCCTGTTCGAGGGCAGTATCATTTCATGTGTTGCGATCACGATCATTCCACTCATATTGTGGCTGGCAAAGCACGGCACAATTTTCAAACCCGACTGGAAAGTGCGGATCTATGCTGCAGCACTGATTTTTGCCTGCCTGCTCATTCCCGTGGGGACGCAGGCGCGCACTGGTGTGGTGTGCATTGCAGTGCTCGGGATATTGCTCCTGCGCTATGCACGACGTCGACTATTGTACATCGCGGCGGCTGCAATCATCGGCTTGGCAACGATTCCCTTTCTGCCCTCGAGCTTTACCGAGCGGACAGACACGATCAAGAACTACAAGGCCGATGAATCTGCATCAACACGCATCGCAGTGTGGGCATGGACATGGGAATATGTGAAACAGCACCCTATGGGCGGAGGGTTTGATGTGTATCGCCAGAACCGGATTCGTTATGACATTGTCCAAAAAGACACCCCGGATCAACCCGCCCCTATAGATGCTCCGGCAGTTTCAGAGGTAGTCGACCAGGGCCGCGCATTCCACTCCAGTTATTTCGAAATGCTCGGTGAACAAGGTTTCCCGGGCCTCGTGATCTGGTTGATTATCCAGTTGGGTGGGGTTTGGCGCATGGAGGTCCTGAGCCGTATGTACCGAAAGCGGAACCGGCCCGACGAGGCATGGGTTGCACCCATGGCCACCGCACTGCAGAACAGCCAGATCATTTACCTGGTCGGATCACTCTTCGTCGGCATCGCGTTCCAGGCGTACTTCTTCATGCTAACCGCATTGCAAATCGGGTTTGACACCTACCTGGCCCGAAGGCGCAAGGAATCAGCATGGCAGCCAATCAGGGGGCAGCGGATGCGGCCAAGCGAACTCACTGCCTGACGGCCAAGGTTGCCAGCATGGGCTCAGCCGATTAGACCCAGCCAGATGACAGTTGCAATCCCCCAAAAACTTCCTCGTATCACGCCTGAAGCCGTTGAAGGAATGGGCACACGCATGCATCGCTATTTGGACCTCATGATCGAATGGGTGCAAGGAAACATGCTCGAGCTTGTCATCGCCACGGCAATTGCCGTGGCGGTGTTCGTCGCGCTCAGCTGGCTCAGACGTGTCGCGGCCAAAGCGGCTCGCGAGAGCGAAGTCCGTGCAGACCTGAAATCGATTATCGCGCGCACATTGGCGCGTACGAGCAAGTTTTTCCGACTCATGGTCGCGGTGGAATTGGTAAACGGCTATGCCAATGCACCGCAGGGTCTTGCGCGAACAATTGATGTCCTGTTCACGATCGCAGCTGTCTTTCAGGCCACGATCTGGTTGCGCGAAATCATACTTGGCCTGATTGAACGCCGGGCTGGTGAAGGCGAACATGAACATGAGACATTGAAAAGCGCGATGGTGCTGATCCGGCTACTGGTGAGCTTTGCCTTGTTCGCGGTGGCAACCATTGTCATCCTGGATAATCTCGGCGTCAATGTGACTGGACTGGTCGCCGGGCTTGGCGTCGGCGGAATAGCTATTGGGCTTGCGGCACAAGGAATATTCTCGGACCTGTTTGCCGCAATTTCGATCATCTTCGACAAGCCGTTCCGGTCTGGCGACACGGTCACTTACGGAACAACAACTGCACGCGTAGAAAAGATCGGAATGAAAAGTACGCGGCTACGCGCACTGACTGGGGAAGAAAAGATCATATCGAACAGCAAGTTGCTTGAACTGGAAATAACCAACAATACCCTCACATTCTATCGCCGGGTCCAGTTCCTATTAAACCTCGTCTACCATACCCCTCCTGAAACAGCAGCGCGGGTACCCGATATATTGCGCGAGATCGTAGAAAATTATGGTGCCGAGTTCATTCGTGCCGGTTTCAACACTTTTGGCCCGAGTTCTCTCGATTTCCAGCTGGTATTCGATGTGAACAGCAGCGATCCCGAAGACATGTTCAAGGCGCGCCATGCCGTCGGCATTGCGATCGTCGAGCGCTTTGCAAAGGAAGGTATAGAGTTCGCCTATCCCTCGCAGACGACATACACTGCTGCCCCAGACGGCACGCTTGTCATGCCTTATGCCTCGAACATGCCAGCTCCCGGAACCCGGACCAAAAGCTGATTCGCATTTGACGCGGCTTTGGCGCATCAGCATGCCGTAACGGCAAATGCGAAAGGGTTGTAAAGATCGGCTCAACACGGCACGGTGCGGCAAAACATCGTTTAGGAGGAATGCACATGGCGACTATTACTGCTGCCGAACTGGCTACAAAAGTCGGTCAAAACATTGGCACGTCTGAATGGATCCTGGTTGACCAGGAAATGATCAACAAGTTCGCCGATGCAACAGGGGATCACCAATTCATCCACGTAAATGAAGAAATGGCAAAGATGACGCCATTTGGTGGTACGATTGCACATGGCTTTCTCACCTTGTCGCTATTTCCGGTCATGTCCGCCAAATCCGACACGCCCAAAGTCGAGGGAGTGAAAATGGGGGTCAATTATGGAGGCAACAAGACTCGCTTCCTGTCCCCGGTTCGTTCGGGCAAACGCGTTCGTGGCCATTTCAAGCTCCTCGAACTTGTCGAGAAGCGCCCAGGTCAATGGCAGCAGACACTCGAGTTCACAGTAGAGATCGAAGGCGAAGAGAAGCCCGCTCTGACTGCCGAATGGATCACCCAGTTTTTCGTATAATATTCTGCAATTTTAAGGAACTACTC
>JBATDO010000370.1:0-10677 GCA_049663505.1 Sphingorhabdus sp. | reverse complement strand
GATAACGATCGGTCACCGCGTTTTGCGATTTCACCCAGGCTGCGACCTCGGGAGTGACCCGGACGTCGTCCTCCAGCCAGCGATAAGGATCAGCGACTTTCACGCCGAATTGCTCATCAATGACGTTTTGCCTGCGTGTTTGCGGGTAAGCCAGGACCGGGATTAACTCGCTTGTCGCCGCATCGTCAGCCCAAGTAGCAGACGGAGTTGCCATTGCGACAGTGGCAACACCCAGCAAAAACGCAAAGCGCATTATCAATTTCCTAAAATTTCAAATCAGAACAGGCAGCATGCCTAGGGCCTCCTGCTGCCACCGCCAACATGTTAGGGCTGTCTTATGTAAGATTATTACGCTTGTTTGTCGAAAAGGAAGGCGGGTGCAGTAAAACCGGGATCGACCTGGAGCCGGTGCATCAACTGGATAGCCCCTGCAATGCAGCTGACAAACAAGAGCCCCTCAAAGCCACCTGTCACCATTTGCGCAACTGGTCCAAAATTGTCTTCCCCAAAGAGCGCGCCGACCTGGTCAAGGCGCAACCGGGACTGGGGAAAGACCGTTGAGAGCAGGTCGAGGCTTCCGCCAAGCAACCGTCCACCCTGCACCACGACGAGCACGCCTGCACCAGCACCAACCAGCGCTGCAAGTAAGATCCCCTTTAGCGAGAGGGCCTTGGGACCGCTTGATGCGGCAAGCAATGTCCCCATGCCCGCTGCAATTCCGAGCGCTGCACCTTCTGCTGCACCGGTAATGTCGCCTGGCGACTGGCCCAGCAACAAAGTGAACGCATCAAGACCAAGGAGCTTGGCAAAGGCACCAACGAATATCCCACCACATGCGCCACCAAAAACCTGCCACCAGCCCCTATTGCTGCGTGCCAGGCTCGCCAGCGCGATCCCGAAGCTAACCCCGGCTCCGCCGATCATGGCCAACAGAATAGTCAGGCTCACTAGGACAAGGAGCACCGATGCCGCACCCATTCCTGGCTGGAGCGGCGCAGAGGTGCCCGCGAATCCATAGAACAAGCCTCCGGTCAGGCCAGCGAATGCAGACCCCAATGTCCCGGCAATTGCGATCCGCCAGACGCCGGTCCACTTTGTCGGAGGGGTCGCCGCGAAAGGATGAACAGAAGCGGGCGTCATGTGCGCGTCGAGGCTCGCCACTGCGGCGATGAAGCGGTAGCCATGCTTGGGTACGGTCTCGATGAACCGGGGACTGGTAGCATCGTCCTGGAGGCACTTGCGCAATGTCTTGATGCACTGCGTGAGCGCCTCGTCTGTCACTGGTACGCCGCGCCAGACCTCTTCCAGGAAGCGGTCCTTGGATACCAGTCGCCCCGCCTCAGTGACAAGCAACAGCAGCGCGTCGAGATAGCGGCTGTTGATTTCGACCACGGTATTGCCGCGCACCAGTTGCCGATTGGCCCCATCGAGCAAAAAGCGGTCGAACGCAAAACTGCTGTCATTCAGTGCCACAATGTCATTTTTCACCAAAATCTCACAATTTGCTCATGCCGCATACAAGGCAGGTCATTAACCCTGGATGCCTCAAACATTTTAGAGGACAAGGCAATGCAAAAAGAAGAACTGGCACAAGCATCCGAAAAATCCAGCTTGGGCCGATGGCTGGGTTGGGGAGCGCTTGCCGGCTTGTTGATAACGCCGGCCATCGCGATGCAGTTCACCGACGAAGTCGATTGGGACGAAACCGACTTCCTGGCGATGGGCATTATTTTTGCCCTGATCGGCGGGGCGTTTGAACTGGCCGTCCGCACGTCTGGAAATCTTGCCTACCGGGTGGGCTTTGCAGTCGCGCTGCTTGCGACGTTCCTGCTCATATGGATAAATCTCGCGGTTGGCATCATCAAGAGCGAGGACAATCCCGCTAACCTCATGTTTGCAGCTGTCATCGCGACTGCTGTTGGGGGAACGGTAATCGCGCGGCTCCAGCCACGAGGCATGGCGCGCGCGATGACGGCGACTGCCATTGCCCAGGCGTTGATCGCAGTCGTGGCACTCTCGATGGGTGATTTTATCCTGATACTGACCGGCCTTTTCATATTGCTTTGGTTGAGCGCGGCAGCCCTGTTCAACAAGGCAGCACAACGGGACGAACACATTTTCTAGCACAGGAAGACATCGCAAGGGGGAACGAGTTCGCTCGCGGAACTGCCATTGCCGGAGGGCCGAGAGGAGGTCTGCTGATACGGCCAATGCTTGCATGATTGCACTTGTCAAAGTTACACGCAGGTGGTCATGGCAAGTGCTGTTGCCATCGGAGAATGCGATGATAAAGGCCTTCAACATGCTTGCCGCATTCGTGGCGCCCGTCACGGTCCTGACCCTCAGTCCAGCGCATGCAGAACCGGAAGCGGTGTGGAGCCAGGTGATCACCCTGATGCGGTCGGCGGACGCCAAGTCAAAATCCGGAGATCACGCAGCCGCGGCTGCACTTGTCGAACAGACAGAAGCGATCTTGGCCAGCCAGGAAAGCGGGTTCACTTCGTTTCATGATTATGTCCGCCGGTCAGATATTGCGCTCATGCACGGCACCGAAAAACGGCTCGCCAATTTAGGCGGGGGCTGTAGCGAATTCGCGCGAAGCCGTACTTACGCGCTTCGGGCACAGGATATCGCGACCAATGATGGTGAACTCGATCAGCGCGATGCAGCGCAAGGATTGCTCAAGGAGATTAGCCAGAAAAGCTCGGCGGCCGGGTGCGCGGAGATCAAGGGACGAACCGATACCCGCCTTGCTGGCCATTATTACTTGTCGGGGGTGCGCGAAACGGGGTCTGAACTGGTGTTGCGAAACGATGGAAGTTTTGACTGGTTCATCAGCTATGGCGCGATTGACCAGTTTGCGGACGGACGCTGGACCAGCGATGGAACACAGGTCATTCTTGCAACATCACCCGTCGACATGACGAAGCCGCTCTTTGCGCTGCGCCAGATCGAACCATGGAGCCTGGAGGCCGAGCAGGAATTGCTGAGGCGCTTGGAGGATGCCACGTGGAAAAAAATCGCGCAGCGCTGTCCTTTCATCGGCCCTGCGACGGCTTTTACTGCAGCTCCTTACTTGCCACAGGTTGGGCCGGATCCCGACATCCTGAGGCAAAGGGCAGAACAGCATTTGCAAGATGCCATTGCAGCGCGTAGCCGCGCCGAGACTGTCGCTCGCGCAGTGATGGAAGGCATTGCAGGCGATGCCATTCCTGATGGGGACAAGACAGAGGAAGTAAGATCGGCATTGTCCGAGTGGCACCGGGCACATGCGCAAGCCCTTGATTCTGCACGTTCTGCCGGATTGGACGAACCGGAACTTGACGAGCCGACAATGCCCAACACCTGCAACGCACCCAGACCATCCGAAGCGAACGGACTTGCTCTTCAAAACTGGATCGGAGGTCTGGGCGTACGCGTGGTGGATGGCGAATACGCGCAAGGAGCCAAGGGCGTGAGAGCAACATTGCACTTTGCCGATGGTCAGGAAGAAACGATCCAAACCGGTTCGCGCGGCCTCGCGATCCGGCCCGGCAAGTTGCACCGGCCGGTAACTGCTGTTCACCTGGCCGCAGATTTCGCGCCGGGCCGCGAACAGGATTTCACAATCGACCCGACCTTTGTGGGGATACTCCATTTCTCGATCGACGGCAGGCAGTTGCGTGAGCCGGCGTTCGAGACCTGGCGACTGCGTATCGATGGCGATGGGTTGGTACCCGATGATTTTGGCCAGGGTCGCTACGAACGCGGGCGTTAGAATGGGGAACTCGCAAATGCGCATCATGGTCGATGTCGAGGGAACCGTGGCTGCTGCCCTACAGGTTTGTAACAAGAAAATAGCAGATGGCGCCGAGGCCTATTATGTTGCACGAGATCAAAACCGACATGGTCAAACAAATGGGTGATGTTCGAGGTGGGTTAGATAAGCGACGCGACATCAGACCAGCCAAGGAGCCCAGCTATTGGCCAGTAGAAGAGGAGGACAAGTCATCGATTTCAGAACCCGAGGCTGGCTTGCTGGCATCAACAACATGTGGATATTTGCGCCGCTGACACTCGCTCTGTCGGCGGCTGTTTTCTGGATTGTGTGGACATGGTCGGAAAACGACGCGCATTCACCATCAGCATCGCCACCCATCGCATCAATTGCGGACCGCGAACGCGCAGATTTTGGGCTCTGCCACGAGGGAGGAGGCTTCAACTGCGTCGTTGATGGCGACACGATATACTATCAGGGCGTCAAGATTCGCGTGGCTGATATCGACACGCCGGAAACCCATGACCCGCAATGCGCCGAAGAAGCAAAACGCGGCGCGGCTGCAACACAGCGGATGCGCGAACTGGTCAACGCTGGACCGTTCAGCCTTCAGTCGATCAACAGAGACGAAGATATCCATGGTCGCAAGTTGCGTATCATCAACCGAGGCGGAACGAGTCTTGGCGGAAGGCTTGTCGATGAAGGCCTTGCTCGGTGGTATGGAGGCGGGAGGAAGCCCTGGTGCTGAACTCGGGCAAGATCTCATGACGGGAACCTGGCGCCGCTCCCACCCGGGAAGCCAACACTCAATCTCATGTCATTCCAAAACAAAAAAGAGGCGACTGTCCATTTCGGATGTCGCCTCTTTTTACAAAGTTTATTGCAGAAGATCTGCGCTATCAGGCAGCTTCGTCAAAATCTTCCATGTCAACCGGGCCGCTGTCCTGGCCCTTGGCGGAGACATCACGGTCGACGAGCTCGATGATACCCATTGGGGCTGCATCGCTGCCACGAAAACCTGCCTTCACCACACGGGTGTAACCACCTGCACGATCAGCATAACGGGTCGCCAGCGTATCGAACAGCTTGACGAGCTGCGTGTCGTCCATCAAGCGGCTCATTGCAAGCCGACGGTTGGACAAGCCACCTTTCTTCGCGAGCGTGATCAGCTTTTCAACATAAGGACGCAGTTCGCGAGCCTTTGGAAGGGTCGTCTTGATCTGCTCATGCTTGATGAGAGAAGCCGCCATGTTGCGTAACATCGCGTTACGGTGAGCGGTCGGGCGTTGTAGCTTACGGTGGCCAACTTTATGGCGCATATTCATTTCCTTCGTTCGTTAAGGGGCCGTCCTAGGTACCCCAGATCAGGCGGCAATTGGGGGCGCCACCCATTCCCCTTGCAAACCAAAACGGGCCAAGGCAGTGCCCTGACCCGAAAATGGCGTCAGCCGAGCAGCTCTTGTTCGAGCTTCTTGGCCATTTCCTCGATATTTTCTGGCGGCCAGCCAGGAATATCCATGCCGAGGCGCAGACCCATAGACGACAGCACTTCCTTGATTTCGTTCAGGGACTTGCGGCCAAAATTTGGCGTCCGCAGCATTTCAGCTTCGCTCTTCTGAACGAGATCACCGATGTAGATGATGTTGTCGTTCTTCAGGCAGTTTGCGCTGCGGACCGACAGTTCGAGCTCGTCGACCTTCTTGAGAAGATAACGGTTGAGCTGGTTTGCGTCCGATTCTTCGCTCGATGCCGAAGGTGCCGCCATGCCGATCATCGGCGACGATGCTGCCATCGAATCCTCGAAGTGGACAAACACTTGCAACTGGTCCTGGAGGATGCGCGCAGCATAGGCCACTGCATCTTCAGGGGTCACTGTGCCATCCGTTTCGATCGTCAGCGAGAGCTTGTCATAGTCAAGCTCCTGACCGATCCGAGCATTGTCGACCTTGTATGCTACCTGGCGCACTGGCGAGTAGAGCGAGTCAACCGGGATCAGGCCGATCGGTGCATCTGCTGGACGGTTCGCAACTGCAGGCACATAACCCTTGCCGCTGTCGGCCGTGATTTCCATGTTGAGCGTTGCGCCGTCGTCGAGATGGCAGATGACCAGGTCAGGATTCATCACTTGGATGTCACCCGATACCGCGATGTCGCCGGCCTTGACTTCGCCCGGACCGGTTGCCGAAAGCTGGAGACGCTTGGGGCCTTCACCTTCCATCTTGAGCGCGACCTGCTTGATGTTGAGCACGATGTCTGTGACATCTTCGCGCACACCTGCAAGCGACGAGAATTCGTGCAGCACGTTCTCGATCTTGATCGACGTGATCGCTGCGCCCTGCAGCGATGACAACAGCACACGACGTAACGAGTTGCCGAGTGTCAGGCCAAAACCACGCTCAAGCGGTTCGGCCACGAAGGTCGCCTTACGCTTCGCATCGCTGCCTGACTTGAGTTCAAGGGCGTTGGGCTTTTTTAGTTCCTGCCAGTTCTTGATATTGACGGACATGGATTTCCCCTAGCTATTAGCGAAACCGGCTTTTGGTGCACCGTGCCGGTCCGCGGGTAAAAGAAGGAACGGCCGGCCAGCCGCTCCCGAAACGAATGCGTTAAACGCGCCTGCGCTTCGATGGACGAACACCGTTGTGCGGGATTGACGTCACGTCGCGGATCGAGGTGATGGTGAAACCCACCGCCTGCAATGCGCGCAGAGCCGATTCACGACCCGAACCCGGGCCCTTGACTTCGACTTCAAGCGTCCGAACACCGTGATCGGCGGCTTTCTTGCCGGCGTCTTCGGCGGCGACCTGGGCTGCATAAGGGGTAGACTTGCGGCTGCCCTTGAAACCCATTGTGCCTGCCGATGACCAGCTGATCGTGTTGCCCTGGGCATCCGTGATCGTGATCATCGTGTTGTTGAAGCTGGCGTTGACATGGGCAACACCTGCCGAGATATTCTTGCGCTCCCGCTTTTTAATGCGCTGTGGTTCGCGTGCCATATTGTTTTTATCCTATTCGAAGTTCTTAAGAAAAAGCATGATGGGCCAAGCCCTGTCTTACTTCTTCTTACCCGCGATTGCCTTTGGCTTGCCCTTGCGGGTGCGCGCATTGGTATGCGTGCGCTGGCCACGAACCGGAAGCCCCTTGCGGTGGCGAAGGCCACGGTAGCAGGCGAGGTCCATAAGACGCTTGATGTTCATCGAAGTCGTACGGCGTAGATCGCCTTCCACTGTGTGGTCTGAATCGATGGTTTCGCGGATTTGCAGAACTTCGGCATCCGAAAGATCTTGCACACGGCGGCTATGATCAATTCCCAGCTTGTCCGCGATTTCGAGCGCTTTGGTGCGACCGATTCCGTGAATGTAGGTAAGCGCAATGATCACGCGCTTGTTTGTTGGGATGTTTACCCCGGCTATACGTGCCACTTAAATTAACTCCTGCTCCACAAGGACTACCCGAAGGTACCTTATCTCAACGCTGATATGTCTTCACGAAACACACAAAACCAGCGGACGCCATGATGCGCTGCTGGCTGTACCAGATGTTCGGAATTGAGCGCGCCTTACGGTGAGTCGCGCGCTGTGTCAAGTGCGCGCCGCCATTACCAAGCACTGGCCTGCATTGCTCTTGGCCGGTTCATGGCATGCCAGCATGGCATGGTATTGTTGTCGCGACCAACGAAAATTGCAAAGTTTCCGGTCCGTGCAGATCTTTAGCCCTGCCCCTTGGTCTTGGTCTTGCCTGTCACCGCGTTTTCCTCGATGAACTCTATTATCCTGCCGGCAATATCCTTGTTGCACGCCTTTTCGATTCCCTCCAGCCCGGGCGAGCTGTTCACCTCCATGATCACAGGACCATGATTCGAACGCAGCATATCGACGCCGGCCACGTTCAATCCCATTGCGCGGGCGGCTCTTACTGCAGTTGATCGTTCTTCAGGCGTGATCTTGATAGCCTCGGCTGTGCCGCCCCGGTGCAGGTTAGAACGAAAGTCGCCTTCGGCTCCGCGCCGCTGCATGGCTGCCACGACCTTGTTGCCAATAACAAAACAGCGAATGTCGGTGGCATTGGCCTCCTTGATGAACTCCTGTACCAAGATGTTCACATTTGCTCCCCGAAAGGCCTCGATCACCGAACGCGCGGACTTTTCTGTTTCTCCAAGCACGACACCTATGCCCTGGGTCCCCTCCAGCAGCTTGATGACTACCGGTGCACCGCCCACCATCTTGATGACCTCGTCAGTTTGTCGCGGGTCATGTGCAAAGGCGGTGACCGGCAAGCCCAGGCCCTTTCTCGCCAGTATCTGCAATGAACGCAGCTTGTCGCGCGATCGTCCAATTGCCACGCTCTCGTTCAACGGCCACATGTTCATCATCTCGAACTGCCTGAGCACCGCGAGGCCGTAAAAGGTGATCGATGCGCCAATGCGCGGGATGACTGCGTCGTATTTGCCGAGCTTTTCGCCTTGATAATAAGCTTCAGGCCGGTGGGACGTGATATTCATCGTCACCCGTAATGTGTTGAGCACATCAATTTCGTGTCCACGCGCACGCGCAGCCTCGACAATGCGCTGGTGCGAATAGAGGTCGGCGTTACGCGCCAACATCGCAATTTTCATGTATTTATTCCTTTTGCGCCGGCTTACCGAGGACCCAACGCCGCCCGCTATTCACCAAAAAGCCGCGCCTTAACGCCCGCCGCCCAATAAGCAAGGGGAACGCCATGGACCGCCGGTTGGCGAGGGTGAGTTGCCCCTGCCAGCATAGCTTGCCAAAACAAAATTGCGCAGCGATGACATAGCGGTCCTGTTTTGCGCCATTTGAACTTCGGACCTGTCGCCGGTCGATGATTGCCGCCTCGCAGCGTCTTGGTTTTTCACCGGCACTCTTGCGAAACCAGAACTCGACCCATTGTTTGCCGTCCTTCATAATCGGTTTTACACGACTTGCATGGATTGAAGACGTGGCAGCACCTGTATCCATCTTGGCATGAACCTGCGAGAGGCTGAGGCTTGGAATATCGACCATTTCGCACCAGCCAATCTCGATCGCGGCCCTCATGCGCTGCGGCGCCCGCTTAACTGGCACGCGCGCTTCCAATTAGTGCCGCCCCGACTCGGCTGTGCTATCGGCGCTGGTGTCAGGTTCCATAACAGGCGCCTTGGGCTTTTCCGCAACAGGCCCGTCTTCCACCACAGGCAGCGGGTCTTCCAGCGTTTCGATGTCGAGCGAGAATCCGTCAAGCGCCGGGGCATTGCTGGGCACCGGAGCGAACGGAGCAATGAGCGCCTTGAACTGTTCGCCCAGAACCTTGTCGACTGCCGGTGCAATCTCGGCCACCTTGTAGCGCATGTAGCCGCCCACGACATATGAGAAGCTGAGCTTGGTTCCCTTGCCGTCCTTTGTTGCCGCGAGCGCCACGGTGAGCGTTCCGAGGACGGCCTCCGACTGCAATGGGCCAAGCGCCCCTTGCATGCGCAATACCTTGTCAGGTTGAGCAAATATCACGCGCATATGTTCCACGCTGCCCGTGGTCTTGGGTTTGCCATCAGCTCCCTTTTCCTTGAACAGTTCGCAAAAGCAGCCACCGGCCTGGGCATCGATGTAGAAGCCCTCGGACGAGCCTGACCAGCTATGCGCCTTGTTCCACCAGTCCTTTGGTGCGATCAGTCGTTTCCACACGACATCGGGGCCTACCGCCACCTCGGTGATGTGAACGACATTGAAGCCGCTGTCGGAAGTGGACTTCACGTCGGCCAGGGCCGGGGAGGAAAGCGCTGACGATGCAGCGACGGCAAAAAGCAGCTTGTTCATGGCAAACAGGTTTAAGCCTGTCTTTGCCTTAACGGCAATGGCTTTTGAGACGTCTAACCCAATATCGCCTGAATGGACTTGGTCACTTCCTCGATCGGAGCCATGCCATCGACCCGGCTAACCAGGCCTCGCGCGTCATATATCGGCAATATCGGTTCTGTCTTTGCGCGGTACTCGGCCATGCGCGTCCGGACCGTTGCTTCGTTGTCATCGGGCCTGCGCTTGAATTCGTGCGCGCCGCACTTGTCGCACATATCATCCGTCTTGGGTCGCTTGAAAATGTCGTGATAGCCTTCGCCACATTGAGCGCAGGTAAAGCGGCCTACGATACGTGCAACGAGCGCGTCTTCATCGACCACGAGTTCGATGACATGGTCAAGTGTCCGGTTGCGTGAGGACAACAAGCCGTCGAGCAGGCCGGCCTGAGGTGCGGTACGCGGATAGCCGTCGAAGATCAGCCCCTTGTTTTCAGCGATCGCATCCATGTGCTCGCCAAGGATGTCCGACATGAGCTCATCGGGAAATAGCTTTCCAGCTTTCATGATCTCGTCAGCCATCTTGCCAACATCAGTCCCGGCCTTGACCGCAGCGCGCAAAATGTCGCCGGTCGACAGTTGAACCATATCATAATGTTCTACGAGAAAAGCAGCTTGCGTGCCTTTGCCAGCACCTGGCGGCCCCAACAGGATGATGTTCATGACGCCCCTTCCCCCTTCTTATTCACCAGACGCAGCACCGCTTAGCGGGGGCGCCCACCCTTGAGCTTCGCTTTTTTCAGCAGGTCACCATATTGATGAGCCAGCAAATGGCTTTGGATTTGCGAGATCGTATCGATTGTCACATTGACCAGGATCAAGAGGCTTGTGCCGCCAATTGCGAAGAACTGCTGTTGCCCGGTTTGCGCCATGACATAATCAGGGAGCAGACAGACAAGAGTCAGGTAAGCGGCGCCCAATACCGTGATGCGTGTCAGAACGTAATCGAGATAAGTCTCGGTGTTCTTTCCTGGACGGATGCCCGGGATGAACCCACCGGCCTTTTTCAGGTTTTCCGACGTCTCTTCCGGATTGAACACGACCGCGGTGTAGAAGAAGCAGAAGAATATGATGC
>JBATDO010000369.1:0-3657 GCA_049663505.1 Sphingorhabdus sp. | reverse complement strand
CTCCAAGAGTGGTGTGCTGCAAAAGGACGCAAGGTCCCGGAATATCTGATAACCAAAAAGGAAGGGCCGCCTCACGCGATGCGATTTGAAATTACAGTGGTAGTGAAGGGGTTCGACCCAATCAGTGCAGCAGCAAATAGCAAGCAGGCCGCTGAGACGGCTGCTGCACTAGCTTTTCTGGAGGCACACGCATGAGTAGAAGATGTGGCCATGTTGCCGTAATTGGCGCACCTAATGCCGGCAAATCGACACTCGTCAACGCCCTGGTTGGGCAAAAGGTCGCGATCGTCAGTCCAAAGGCCCAAACCACCCGAACACGCATGCTCGGCGTGGCGCTCGAAGGTGAGACGCAGATTATCTTGGTCGACACCCCCGGGATTTTTGCAGCGGAACGAAGACTGGACCGGGCGATGGTCGCAGCTGCCTGGGACGGTGCCGGCGACGCAGACCTAATAGCTTTGATAGTGGATGGACGGGCCGGGGCTGGTCCTAAGGTCGAGAAAGTCGTGTCGGGTCTCAAGGGACGCCCCGAGCGCAAATGGCTTGTCCTCAACAAGGTGGATATCGCAGCCAAGGAAAAGCTACTTATTCTGACGACAAAATTGACCGAAATGTGCGATTTTGAGCAAATTTATTATATCAGCGCGGCAACCGGAGATGGGTTGGCCGAATTCAAGGCTGCCGTTGCACAGGCCATGCCCGAAGGAGAATGGCATTTTCCAGAGGACCAGGTTTCCGATGCAACCGACCGCGTTATCGCAGCTGAAATCACTCGGGAACAACTCTATCTGCAGTTGCACGAGGAGCTTCCCTATGCGAGCGCCGTCGAAACAGAAAAATATGTGGAGCGAACAGATGGTTCGCTCGAAATTCACCAGCAAATACTGGTCGCCAGGCCAACGCAGCGAGCAATTGTCCTTGGCAAGGGTGGCAGCCGGATCAAGTCTATCGGCGAGGCTGCGCGGACCGAACTCGCCAATCTAATGGGAGTTCGTGTCCATCTCTATCTTCATGTCAAAGTCAAAGCGGACTGGGATGAAGATCGCAACGTTTACCGAGATATCGGTCTCGAGTGGGTCGAGTAGAACTCACTCTTTGGATTTCACCTTTGCCTTGGCTGGCTTTTTCTTAGCCGCTGGCTTCTTCTTGACCGGTGCCTTCTTTTTGCCTTTACCCTTTGCGGGGCCGAGTGCCGCTCGTGCATCAATCAGTTGTGCCGCTTCTTCAAGCGTCAAGACGTCGGGTGCAACCGTCTTGGGTAAGGTCGCGTTGGTCGTTCCATCGGTGACATAAGCGCCATAGCGCCCATCCATCAACTTGATTTCAACTTCTGTACGCGGATGAATACCCAGTATTTTCAGGGGTTCACGGGCTCCACCACGGGCCCGCCCAGCCCCGTTTGCTGCTTCTGCAAGCTTGACGACTGCAGCATTCATGCCGGTATCGAATACATCCGCAGTTGATTGTAGTCGGGCATACTTTCCTGAATGCGCGAGATAAGGGCCATAGCGGCCTATGCTGGCTGTCACCGGTTCCCCGCTTTCCGGATGTGTCCCAACGGTCCGAGGCAAGGAAAGCAACCTGACTGCCCAGTCCAGTCCAATTTCCTCTGAGGGCAGGTCCTTCGGGATCGAAGCACGCTTGGCTTCCTTGCCCTCACCCATTTCGAAATATGGACCAAATCGGCCCGATTTGCGGCTAACATCTTCACCTGTCTCTGGATGCTGGCCCAAAATCTCCGGTCCGCTATCTTCAACGCCATCCGCACCACCAGGTTGGGCGAATTTGCGCGTATACTTGCATTCTGGATAATTGGAGCAGGCAACAAATGCACCAAAACGGCCACCGCGCAAGGCAAGGCGACCCTCGCCACATTTCGGGCAAACCCTTGGATCGCTTCCGTCTTCACGCTCTGGAAACAGATATGGTGAAAGGAACTTGTCCAGCTCAGCTGTCACTTCTGAAGGCTTCTGTTCCATTACCTCAGCTGTTTTGGGTTTGAAGTCCTTCCAAAACGCCTCGAGAAATGTCTGCCACTGGGCCCGTCCGCCACTGATTTCATCAAGTTGGTCTTCGAGACCGGCTGTATAATCATACGCCACATAGCGCTCGAAAAACCTCTCGAGAAATGCCGTGAGAAGCCTTCCGGATTCCTCGGCAAAGAACCGGTTCTTTTCCACGCGCACATAGGCTCTGTCCTTGAGAACCTGTATGGTCGAGGCATAGGTGGATGGACGACCGATGCCGAGCTCTTCAAGACGCTTGACGAGGCTGGCTTCGGAGAAACGAGGCGGTGGTTGTGTGAAATGCTGGGTTTTTTCAGCTCCACGCTTGGTTGGTTGATCACCTGCGGCCATTGGCGGCAACAACGCTGCATCGTCGCCGTCGGTATCATCCAGTCCCTCTTCATATACCGCTAGAAACCCTGGAAACTTCATCACCTGGCCCGTAGCCCGCAGGCCGGTTTGGCCAGTGCCATCCATTAAATCGATGGTCGTGCGTTCCATTCTCGCAGAGGCCATTTGGCTCGCCATGGCCCGTTTGTAGATCAATTCATACAAGCGACCATGGTCCCCGGAACCGGCCTTGTCCTTGGTAAAGTCGGTCGGCCTGATAGCTTCATGAGCCTCTTGGGCATTTTTTGCCTTGGTTTGGTAAATGCGGGGTTTTTCCGGTAAATATCCGCTGTCAAACCGGTCTGAGATGGTTTTACGGGCAGCAGAAATGGCGCTGTGGTCCATCTGTACACCGTCAGTTCGCATATAGGTAATTGCACCGTCTTCATACAAGCCCTGGGCAATTCGCATCGTGTGGCTCGCGGAAAATCCGAGTTTTCGTGCCGCTTCCTGTTGTAACGTCGACGTCGTGAAAGGTGGCTGCGGGTTCCGAGTCACTGGTTTTGTTTCGACCTTGTCCACGTTAAAGACGCCAGCCTCCACTGCCTTTCGTGCCGCCTCTGCGTCTATCTCGTTCTTGAGATCCATCTTGTCGAGCTTATTGCCCATGTGACGGATCAGTCTCGCTTCAAATGCCTGCCCCTTGTGCTCCATATTGGCCTTAACCGACCAGTATTCCTGCGCACGAAATGCTTCGATTTCACGGTCCCGTTCGACAATCAACCGCAACGCAACCGATTGAACCCGCCCAGCTGATTTCGCACCGGGCAACTTTCGCCAAAGGACCGGAGAGAGTGTAAATCCGACCAGATAGTCAAGCGCCCGCCGCGCACGGTAAGCATCTATCAAGTCGATATCCAGCTCCCGCGGCCTGCCCATCGCTTCAGTTACCGCGGCCTTGGTGATTGCGTTGAACGTTACCCGCCTTACATCCTTGGGAAGAATCTTTTTCTTGGCGAGCACTTCTTGCACGTGCCAACTTATTGCTTCTCCTTCCCGGTCAGGGTCGGTTGCGAGTATCAATATATCGGCCTTCTTTGCCTCGTCGCTGATCGCCTTCAGCTGTTTTGCCTTGTCGGCATAATTGTCCCATAACATCGAGAAGCCGTTATCCGGATCAACGGACCCGTCCTTGGCAGGCAAGTCACGGATATGTCCGTATGATGCGAGAACCTTGTAACCAGGCCCCAGATATTTTTCGATTGTCTTGGCTTTTGCAGGTGATTCAACGATGACTAATTGCATGATTTATTGAGCTTTT
>JBATDO010000368.1:0-2204 GCA_049663505.1 Sphingorhabdus sp. | reverse complement strand
GCTGCCATGCTGAATGCGCTATGCCCGGATGTATATTCGGGAAATGGCGGGGTCGGGAACGTGTCCTTCTGGAATGGACGCCAGCGCTGGCCATTGATCGGATCAATGCCTGACCCATCGAAGCCCGCCAGACCAAATTGGTCGTACAACCACCTAATGGCCGTTATCGGGCGGCAATAATCGTAGAAGCGCTTCGCTTCCCATGTGGCAATGCTTGCGTCCAGGATTGCATTGGAAAGCGCGAAGAACATTTTCACGTCCTGGTCGATGGTGAAAAATCGTTCGCGTGAGACCAGCCCCGCAATCTCGCACCAATGCCCGGGTGGTAGCCATGAGCGGGGGCCGTCGGCCCAGAACTCGGCAATTATTTTCTGGTCCAGCGTCAGTTTTTGCTGGATTTCAATCACGAACCGCGCCTGGTCGAGATAGGCTTGGGAGGTGAAGGGCTCGGGCGGTGCTGGGCGGAACTGATCTGCGCTGGTGAGCGCAAATGGCGTCACCTGGCCCCAATGGGGGGCGATAAAGCCGGGAGTGGCAACCGTCCCATCCTGCGGGTTGATATAAGAAAGCGGCTGCCAGCGACCGGGGTCAATGACATGACGGCGATGGGTGTCGCCAAAGGCAAGCGCCGGCGCATTGACCGGCGCATAGCCTGTGAAATCGCCATAAGGTTTTCCAGGGATCGAAGAGCCCGGCATGGTCCCGTCCTGATTGGACTTGTCGGCCGCCCGCGCCGAGATGATTGCGGCAGCCGCGGTGTTTCCGATTGCCACGGGCGAATTGCCTGAAGTCGTCGTATCGCTGATTGATAGCCCGAGTTCGGCCATTTGCGCGTCGAGCAAGGCGTGGATCCGGACATCCCCGAACAGCGCAGTGGCCACGCGGTAGATGGCGTAGCTGATGGCGATATTCTTATTGGCGATCGTGCGTTGCGATGCAGGGCGCCGAACAGGGCCGCCGGGCAAATATGCGCTGGCCGTGTCGCTATAGGGGGCCCAGGCTTGATATGCAGCAGAATATGTCATGGCGAGCAATCGCGCAACCGATGGAGGTCCAAGTTGCAGCGCGGGGTTATTCGTCCCGATCTCCAGTGACAGGAGGATCGTGTCGTTCCATTTGTTCAAAATCGTGTCTGGTGGTGTCATCTTCGCTCTCCAATAATTTTCCTGATGAGGATGTGGATAGCGACCCTGCGTGCCTATTCTGACAGAAGACATCAACGCCAGTTTCAAGCGCCTTGCGTAAATGCAGTCTTAAAAAATATGCTTTACGCGCCAGCCGGCCGCACAAGGCAATCGCGTGGTCGAATATGACAAAACCGCTGCCTGCAGTGCGCACGGCAAAGACTGTCCGGGCAAATCTGACGAACCGCTTGCCAGGCCAGGACAGTTCTCGACTGCCTCCCCCAATGTGAACTGGATTCGATTGACTGGGCGCGGCATCTGGCAGTATCAAAAGCCACCATGGCCGAGTCCAGTAATGGGCAAGGAATTGTGGCAAAGCGCCTCTATAAATCGATTTAGTCGATTACAGTGTCGTGAAAGAACCATTGGACGCCTGGGTGCTTGTGCACCTATTTGCGGCGCCTGAGATTTCAACAACATCACAAAGGACATTTCATGGGTATCATCGGTTCCGCCATCAAGCCATTCACGGCGCAAGCCTACAAGCAAGGCAAGTTCGTCGAAGTTTCCGACACGGACGTGAAGGGCAAATGGGGTGTATTCTTCTTCTACCCAGCTGACTTCACTTTCGTGTGCCCTACTGAACTCGAAGACCTGGCCGACCAGTATGCCGATCTCCAGGCGATGGGCGTGGAAGTCTATTCGGTGTCCACCGACACGCATTTCAGCCACAAGGCATGGCATGACAGCTCGCCTGCAATCGGCAAGATCGACTATTACATGCTGGGCGACCAAAACCACGTGATCAGCAACAATTTCGGCGTGCTGCGTGAAGGCCAGGGCCTTGCCGACCGTGCGACATTCGTGGTCGATCCTGATGGCATCATCCAGGTCATGGAAATCACCTGCGAAGGCGTTGGTCGCAATGCATCTGAACTCGTTCGCAAGATCAAGGCTGCCCTTTACGTCCGTGCCAACCCGGGCCAGGTCTGCCCTGCCAAGTGGGAAGAAGGCGGCGAAACGCTGGCGCCATCCATCGACCTCGTCGGCAAGATCTGATTTCACGATATGGTACCGGGC
>JBATDO010000367.1:0-2322 GCA_049663505.1 Sphingorhabdus sp. | reverse complement strand
GCCCTGCACCGACGCTATCGTTGAAATCATAGCGGTTCCAGAGCGCGAACTGGTGTTTTGGTACCTGTCCGAGCCTGACGAAGTCATTTCCGCGTAGCTGGGCATCTTGATAGGTGTAGCCGCCGCTCATCTGCCACTGAGGCGTGATCCGCCCGGTCAGCGCCAACTCGATGCCATTGGTGCGTGTTTCGCCAATGTTGATCGTCGCGGTAACATTGGCAGGGTCGGGCGTGGTCGCGTTGGTACGGTCAAGCTGGAAAAGCGCCAGCGTGACATTCAGATCGGGCCGGATGTCCCACTTGGCGCCCAGCTCGTAGTTGGTGAACTTTTCCGGTGCTAGATTTTGTTGCGTCGGGGTGAGCGTGAAGAATTGTTCGCCCGAGCGCGGCAGGAATGACTGACTGTAGCTGCTGTAGATCGAAATGTTTTCCTGCGGTTTCACGATTAGGCCGATACGCGGAGAAACCTTCTCGTCGGTGCGCGCGAAGGGGCGCGGCGTACCGATCAGATCTGTCCCCTTGATTTCGAACCGGTCATAACGAAGCCCCACCACCACATCGACATGTTCGCCAAAGCTGATCTGGTCTTGTGCATAAGCAGAGACGAACCGCACGTTGGATTGCGTATTGCGGACCAGCGCTCCGAATGTCACCGTCGGATAGACGATGTTGGCAAGATTGAGCGTGTTGCTGGACAAAACCCCGTTACGCCGGTTGTTTACAGTATCCTGATCACCATATTCAAGACCCAGCAGGATCTTGTTGCCGATGGAACCCAGGTTCACATCCCACACCAGATTGGACTGTGCGATGAAGTTTTTGCGCTGAGTCGGCTCGGTATAAGGTACAGTTCCGCCGCTCGCTAAGGCAACGGTCCCGGTCTGTCCGGTGGCCGCCGCCGCTGCAAAAACGTTGGTGTAGAATTTGTCGTAGTCACCATAGAGCAAGGTCGTCGACCAGTTAAGGTTATCGGTCAGCTGTCCATCAAGCCGAGCCTTGACGATATGCGCTTCCAGTCCCGCACGGTTGATGCCGGGTATTCCGAAGAACGTATCGCGATAACCGGTTATCGGCGTGTTCGGCTGCCCCGCTACCGTCGCGATCGATGGCACGCCGCGATCAATAACGCGATCGTCGTTCACATATTCGTAGGACAGGCCAAGCTTCCACTGGCCCAGATCGACCGCAACGTAGGGGTTGATGGCGTAGCGCTCGCCTCCAAAGAAATCACGGTGGTTGTCGAGGCTTTCGTAATTGGCATTGAGCCGGAACGCGGCATTCCCGCTAATCGGCGTATTGATATCTGCCGCAACGTCCCAGGCACCAAAGGTGTTGACGCTGGCAGCTCCGCCAACCGTCAGCGCATCGGCCGACGGGGTCTTCTGCACACGGTTAATGATCCCGCCGCTGCCGCCGCGCCCAAAAATCAGCGCAAAGGGCCCTTTCAGGATCTCGACGCGCTCGATGTTATAGAGGCTACGGAAATACTGCACATCATCACGCACGCCATCGAGGAAAAAGTCAGCCGTTGTGTTCTGCCCGCGCAGGGTGACTTGGTCGCGATGCCCTTCCCCCTGCGTTACAGTAGTGCCCGGAACATAGCGAAGAACATCGGCGATGCTGCGGCTCGCCTGATCGTCCAACCGCTCGCGAGTCACTACCGAGATGGACTGCGGCACATCCAGGAGCGGCGTGTCGGTCTTGGTCGCTGTGATCGAATTGTCGGCTTTGTAACCGTCTGCCTTGCCCGTCACGATTATGGTCTGGGTGTCATCGCTTTCCGCTTCTGAGGCAAGTGCCGTTCCGGGCATGACAATCGCGGCAGCGGTTACGAGCAAAATTCTGTTCATCGAGCATCCCTGATATAATTCGGTTTGTGGCTTCCTCTACCTTATTGCGGATGATTATCAATAGTAATAGTGATTGCTTTTTGGATGCACGGCTCCTTTGGTCGCTGCAAATGCTCACGATATGCTTGCTGGTACCCCGCGACCGAGATCGCGATCATTACAGCTGCAAAGTTCGAGGGTCAGCCCGCATCCGCGGTGAGCGCCTTGGCGACAACAGACCGAACAACCATGTCGCCCATCAAATCAGCCTCGCGCTCGAGTCGCCGTGTAAGATTGAAGGTAAACATCCTTTTCACCTTGCGCAGGGCCGGGCTGGGCTCATTCCCGCAGGCATAAGCCGTTTCCTGGTTCTGGCAGGAGTCGCCGTCCGCACCATTTATGTCGATCCACTCTTTCGCGGAACGAGAAATCTTGCACGGTAGCCTATGGCTCGCCGAGTAAAATTGCTGGCCTATTGTCCGATGACTCAAGTC
>JBATDO010000366.1:0-1731 GCA_049663505.1 Sphingorhabdus sp. | reverse complement strand
GCATGATCGTCGGAGGAAATTCGGGTAGCTACGATGTCCAGATTGCATCGCTGCAGCGCGACAACCAGTCATTGGTGCAACAACGAAACGTGGCACAGACAAGCGATACCCGAGACCCCGTCGTGGTAGCAGCAGAGCAGCGATTGGCGTCGGTTCGGGCGGTTTATTCCGAAACCCATCCTGACGTGGTGATCGCGAAACAGAACCTGGTTCAAGCTCGTGAACTGGCGAAAAGCAATACGCAGAAGATTCCCGTCGATGTGATTGATCAGCAGATTGCGTTTAACAATTCCCAGATCGCAGCATTGCGGTCAGCAAAGGCTGGGGAACAAGCGGAAATCAGTTCGCGCCTTACAGCACAATCCCGGGCTCCATTAGTTCAGCAACAGATCGGGGAGTTACAGCAGCGTTTAACTGCGGTGAATGAGCAATATGAACAGGTTCAGTCCAGACTGATGGCTGCGCGCGCAGGTGTTCGGGCCGAAGACGAGCAAATGGCAGAGAGACTTTCCGTGGTCGAACCACCTGTGATCCCAGACAGCCCGAGTTGGCCTGATCGCTTGGTACTAGCAGCTGTCGGCATCGGTGGTGGGCTCGCTTTTGGCCTGC
Source organism: Sphingorhabdus sp. (assembly GCA_049663505.1). Taxonomy (GTDB): domain Bacteria; phylum Pseudomonadota; class Alphaproteobacteria; order Sphingomonadales; family Sphingomonadaceae; genus Sphingorhabdus_B. The sequence continues at coordinate 1,122 of JBATDO010000366.1, read as the reverse complement.
TATTGGCGTTTGCAATCGAAATCTTTCTGAGACCAATTCGCGGACCTGCGGCTCTCCAGAATATCGCTGGAGCGGCGCCTCTGGGAGTCATTCCGGTAGTCAAACCAAAAATTACTCCCAAGCAAGGTTTGCGGCGGTTTTCCTTTTCGCGCGACTAAACTCAATTTTTAATGAAGGTCATTTATGTCCGAAGCCGATGGAAAAAGCATGTCTGAGGAAAAATGGTTGCGGCTAGACATGCTCCCGATATTCTCGCCAGCCGATACGGCAATCAAAGAACATCTCATCGTCGGTCTGGACAATCGAGACAGCAGGTCTCGTCCGTTCAATCTGTTGCGAACTACGCTTGCGAAGAGGCTGAAAGAGAAAAGCTACCGCTTGGTTGGTATTACTTCGGCAACGCCGTCTGCGGGTAAATCATTTCTATCCATGAATCTTGCAGCGTCATTGTCGCGCGTTTCAGATGATCCGGTAGTTCTTGTTGACCTCGACTTGCGCAGGGCATCGCTGGCCGAAGAAATAGGTATGGAAGTTGATCTTGGTGTCAGCGATTATCTAAAGGGCGAGGTTTCCGATCTGTCCTCGATTGGAAAACGTATCGAGGGTGCGGAACTCATGCTGTTCCCGACGAAGCGTGTTTCGAATAATACGGCCGAACTGGTCACTGGTCCAGGCTTTGACCACTTCATTTCACAACTGCGCGACCAGACTGGGCAATCAATAGTCTTGTTCGACCTGCCACCGGCATTTGCCAATGACGATACAATGCTCATACTTGAACGCCTCGATGCCTATGTGATGGTCGTAGACAGCGGCAAAACGAACCGCAGGCAGGTTCAGGAAGTTCTTGCTATGCTCGAACCTGTGCCATGTGCGGGAACCATTCTCAATCGGTATAACGGCGGTTTTGCCGACAATTACGGTTATGGTTATGGATCTTCTGCCTATGCGAAATATTACGACTGAACTGAAATTGGACGCAATTTAAGTGAAATCCGAATAGGCGGCGTCTAGAAGTGTTTGTGTTCTATCAAGGGAAATATTCCTTGGTTCAATATTGAAAACGCGTGCGCGACCAATGACCTCAGGCATGCCCAGGACCTCTTCGATGACGGAATATTG
>JBATDO010000365.1:0-15993 GCA_049663505.1 Sphingorhabdus sp. | reverse complement strand
GTCAGGGCCTGTTCCCCGCCCGAAAGCAACGTAAGCGACTGCAGCTTCTTGCCCGGTGGCTGGGCGAATATTTCAAGGCTGGCCTCCAGCGGATCCTCACTGTCAATCAGTGCCAAATGAGCCTGGCCACCGTTGAATAATGTCGAGAATAACCGACGAAAATGTCCATCAACGGCTTCGAACGCAGTCAATAGCCGAGCGCGTCCTTCGCGGTTCAAGCTTCCTATCGATCCCCGCAGCCGGTTAATCGCAAGAGTCAGTTCATCGCTTTCGCTACTGCCGGCGAGCTGTTGCTGTTCAAGTTCTGCAAGCTCTGCATCAGCGATCAGGTTGACAGGACCGATCCGTTCACGCTCGCTTTGCAAGCGATCAAGTCGTGCCGACTCCTGTGCCGCGTCGTCCAACGCGGTTTCATCAAAATCCAGCTTCTCAGGCAGAACAGGCGGAGGACACTCGAAGCGTTCACCGGAAATACGTCCCATTTCGACGCGTCGCTGGTCTTGGTTTTCTGCGCGAGCCTCAGCACCGGCGCGAGTTTCGCGTGCAATCGACAAGCTTTCCGCCGCCCGAGCCAATTCAGCCTCGAGCGACCTTAGCTCTGCTTCATGGCGGCTTTCAGAAATCTGCAACTGCGCTAGCTTTTCTGACAGCTGTGCCTGGTCGACATGCAACTCGGCGATCTGGTTGGCACGTAATTCAGGCTGCCCGTCCATCGCCTCTTGCTCGCTGGCATTTTCAGTACTGCGCTTGTTCATCTCGGATATTCGGCGCTCGGCTTCGCTTGCGCGGTCCTGCCAGCCACGAATTTCGGCCATTGCCACTGCACGCCGTTCACGGCTTTGGGACAGGCGTTGGTCTAGCGCAGACAGGTCGGCTTGGCTGCGAAGCAAGGCCTGTCGGAACGCTTCGCTCTCCGATGCGAGTTGATCGACGATGTCGCTATGGTGCGAACTGACAGGCAGGACATTCCTGGCGGCTTCGCAAAGAGCAAGATCAGCCCGTGCAGCTGCCAGTTCCTCAGTGCAAAACGAGGTGCGATCTCTAAGTGCCGCGCGTGCATGCTGCATACGGGCAAGAGCATCCTCGCTGTGGTCAGCTGAACGCAATGCCTGTCGAAGCTGAACCTCAAGGGCCTGCTGAGACGCAACTGCTGCGCGAAAGTTTTCCTGAGCATCCGCGATGATGATACTCAGGTCTGCCAGCGCCCTGGTCTGGACTTCGAGCGCTGCCTCTGCCGGTGGAATAAGGCCGTTCAGTTCGATTAACCGGTTGCCACGGATAAGGTGTTCAGCGGTGGTTGCCCCGTCATCATCGGCTGCAAAACCGTCCCATCTGCGCAACTTGCCATCCAACGTGACCAGACGTTCGCCCGGAGCGAGCGCTGCACCGTCATCAGTCGCAACCACGCGCACCAATGACAATCGAGCGACCAGTGCGCTTGGTGGCTCGACATGGTCGATAAGTCGATCGCCTTCCATGGACGGGATATCCAACGACCGTCCCAGCCAACGCCTGCCACTATCTCCGCCAATACCGGCATTTGCATCGTCACCTAGTGCAGCGGCAAGTGCTCGTTCGTAGCCTCGCGCTACCTTCATCTTGTCGATGGCCCTTTGGCTTGAGCCCTTGATCAACGCGCGCTGCAATGCATTCTGTTCAGAGAGCAATGCGGCAAGTTCAGCCTTTGCCACAGCCAGGGCTCTTTGGGTCTCTTCGTGCAGGGCGATATTTTCTGTTCGTCGCTGGTCGGCGCCTTCGATCAACTCCTGGCCAATCTCAAGTTTTGACTGCAGATCCGCGACAAGCTGTCTGGCACTAGCTTGGGCTGACAGCAGTTCGGGTTCATTTCCCAGCCGCGTGAACTCGACGTCCAGGCGTGCCGCTTCGCTTTCTGCTCTTTCGGTACGGGCTCGTGCGTTGGCGAGTGCTGCATCGGCAACGCGTTGTTCTGCGTCGGCACGTGCCTGTTCGGCCGTTGCCCTGGCAAGGGAAACTTCACTTTCGCGTAAAGCGCGTTCGGTGTTTTCCGCCCGACGGACCAGGGCAGGGCGTTCGTCTTCCTCCGCCTTGATCTGACTGGCGAGCGATATGCTCTCCGCCTGCAAGCGAGCAAGGGCGTCTGCGGCATCATGGGTCAGCCTATCTTCGCGGGCACCGTCCTCAGCCAGTCGCGCCGCTTGCGCAGACAGGTCGGCTTGTCGTTGTATTATACGGTCCCGTTCGGCGTTCAGTTGTACCAACTTGTTTGATAGATCGCTTGCAGCGTCGCGGGCCGCCATTGCCACCGATCGTGCCTCGGCCAGGATCTGCACTGCCGATTGCTGCTTCTCAGTTAGATCACGATGCATCGCACCTGCTGTTTCGACGGCTTGCGATGCATTTTTCGCTTCGAGCTTGGCCCTGTCTGCGGCCATTTTTGCCTCTCGCCAACGCACAAAAATCAGTCGGCCTTCGGCCACCAATATGTCCTTGCTGAGTTTTCGATATCGCTCAGCCTGCTTTGCCTGGCGCCGCAACTGGCTGGCTCGCGCCTCGATATCTGCAAGGATTGTGGCCAGCCGATTGAGATTTGCTTCAGCCGCCCGAAGCTTCTGCTCGGCATCCTTTCGGCGGACATGCAGGCCCGAAATCCCTGCGGCCTCCTCGAGCATTTGTCGGCGCTCCTGCGGCTTTGCCGAGATAATGGCGCCGATCCGACCTTGGCTCACTAGAGCAGGTGAATGCGCGCCGGTCGCCGCATCAGCGAAAATGAGGGAGATGTCCTTGGCCCGCACGTCGCGGCCGTTCGCTCGATAAGCCGAACCGGCGCCGCGTTCTATCCGGCGGGTGACTTCCAGTTCGTGGTCGTCGTTGGCCGCGTCAAATTGGTCTCGCTCGGCCAGGATGGTTACTTCTGCAAAATCTCGGGCGGGGCGCGAAGCGGTGCCTGCAAAAATCACATCTTCCATGCCAGCACCGCGCATCGATTTTGCGCTGCTTTCACCCATCACCCAACGAATTGCTTCGAGCAAATTCGACTTTCCGCACCCGTTGGGCCCGACGATACCGGTCAGGCCGGTTTCAATACGCAGTTCAGAGGGCTCGACAAAGCTTTTGAAACCAACCAGTTTCAACTTCTTTATGCGCAATTGCCCGTCCCTCTCGAACAGGGAATTTGATCGAAGCCCCCCGATGACATGTTTAGCGCGCGCCTGCTTCGACTAGCTTGCTCTTAACTTGGGTCCAGGAGCCTGCATCGAGTTTTGACCCATTCAGGAGGAAAAACGGCGTGCCAGTGACTCCATCATCCTTGGTACCCTTTTCGGTGAGCTTGATGAGCCCATCGATTGCCTTGGGATCGCTGAGGCATGATTTAGCCTGGCTTTCGCTGATTCCACGTGCCTTTACAAATTCGATCAATCCCATTTTCTCGCCGAGAAATGCCGAAACTTGCGGAGGAGCCATTTTTGCAAGCGCTTGCTGATCGGCTTCGGTAATCTCGCTCATCTTGGCCAACCAGTTCGGCTGATCAGCATATAGTTGGTCGGTAAGAGGAAAAAACGCTTCGGCACCGCTGCACTGAGCAAGCAGAAACCCAGGAATATCCTGAACACCGTGCACAAGATAGGGACGGAACTCCATGGCAACGACCCCGGTATTGACGATCTTTTTCAATTCCTCGTCGGACTGGATTGAAAATTGAGCGCAGCCAGGGCAGGTAATTGCACCATATTCGATCAATTGCAGCTTGGCATCAGGATTACCCATTTTGTAACCACCAGTTGCAGTCTTGCTCACGACTTCGGTCCATGCCTTGCCAGCAGGCGCCTCCACTTTTGCAATGGCTTCACCTTTCGGTGCAGTCGTCCCGTCGCCACTACCACAAGCAGCAAGTGCAAGTGCGGCGCTGGCCGCAATAAGGAGATTTTTTATGCGCATGTTCGATCCTTTGTTGAAATCGTCTATTTAAGTTTGCTCTTCAGCGATTGAAAATCGTGAATATGGTCTTGTACCTTGCCATTGATAAGAAAGGTTGGGGTGCCTTTGATGCCGAGCCGCTCAGCTTCTTCGGTCATCGAAATTATGGTATTGAAGGCAGATCTGTCTGCAAGACATGCCTTGCCCTGCACTTGGGTAATGCCGCGTTGCTGCATGATCGCGACTAGGCCAGTCTCGATATACACGCCAGTCATGAATCCAACATAATCCTCGGCTTGAAGCTTTGACTTGGTCGCGGCACTCAGGCTGCTGGTTTTTGCAGTCCATTGCGCCTGGGTCGCAAACAGGTGCTTGTGATTGCCAAAGAAACGCCCCTTGCCACCACACCTTGCCAGCATGGCAGCAGTCAAGTCGAATGGATTCAAAATGAAGTTGCGGATCTCGAGGCTTGCCTTGCCGGTTGCGACATATTGCGTCTTGAACATCGGTGTTTCGTTTATTTCGAAATTGGCGCAGTGCCCGCAAGTGTAACTTAGATATTCGACGACCTTCGTTGGAGCTGTTGGACTGCCAACTACATGTGCCCCCTTTTCAGACAAGGCAAATGTCAGCAGCCATTTGGACTGGGTTGCCGCGTTGATTGCAGCAGTAGCTGCAACCAGGGCAATAGAAGCACCAACTACATTAGCTACTCTGGTTATATGCGCCATTGTGACAGATCTTTTACTTAGGGAAGCAGTCTTCCTCATCTGGAATCACTCCGTTCCTTTGGCAAGGCTTTTTGCAAGACTCTCAAGTACTGCAACCAGTTCAGGATCGGCGATTTCTCGCAAACTATCACCTAATTCCATGGGGACAGGTTTTAGCATTTGCGGTGTTGCAGAAGGAGCAGGTGTGGAACGTCTTGCAACGGCGCCTTGCCGCACTTTCACTTTTGCCACTGCTGCATAACCGAAAAAACGGTTCACGCGCTCAATGATTTCTGGGATCACATGCTGCATCATCGGAGCATGGGCTCCCTCGACTAGCAGTTCGAGTGTTCCTTCCGACTTTTTCCCGACAGGAAATCGGATGGCCTCGGGTGCCGACACTGCAGCATAGCGTGTACCAACAATTTCATCCCAGCGACTGACAACTGAGCTTTGCACAAAACCGAAGCGGCGGAACGCCGCACGGCCAATTTCAGGCATCAGGTCTGACACCGCACGTGCTTCGCCGCCACGCGGACGCTGGTAGGGCTTGGGTGCGATCTTCTTGCTGTTGCCCTTTGGCGGTGGAGCCTTGCTTTTGTCCATACGCTACGTCATGCCATTGCCGATGACTGCCGTCCAACAAAGTGTCCAAAAATCTGGGGATATCGCGGATGCACTTTTGTCGCATTACCAGCGGTCTGCTCGGATACTGCCATGGCGCGCGCCTCCCGGAACAAGCCTGCCCGACCCCTATCACGTCTGGTTGTCTGAAATCATGTTGCAGCAGACGACAGTTGCCGCAGTTGCGCCCTATTTTTTGAGATTTACCGAGCGCTGGCCAAGCTTCGCCGCCTTGGCAGCGGCCGACCAAGCTGATGTCATGGCTGAATGGGCAGGGCTAGGCTATTATGCCCGCGCCAGGAACCTGGTTGCCTGTGCGCGGGTCATCGTTTTAGAACATGGCGGGCATATGCCATCGACCGAGGCGCAATTGCTTGGGTTGCCTGGCATTGGACCATATACGGCCGCTGCCATCGCTGCGATAGCCTTTGGTAAGCGCGCCGTGGTTGTCGATGCAAATATTGAACGGGTAACGGCGCGTCTGTTCGGCATCGATACGCCATTACCCGCCGCCAAATCCAAAATTCGCGCGGCTACCGAGTCGATTACTCCCATGGAAAATGTCGGCGATTTTGCGCAGGCAATGATGGACCTCGGGGCAGGGCTGTGCGCTGCACGAAAGCCAAATTGCGAGCCCTGCCCAATTTTGGGATATTGTGCAGCGGGTCAAACAGGGACCGCCGAGCTTTACCCTGTAAAGCCACCCAAAAAGGTCAAGCCGCAGCGAACCGGCAATGCATATTGGGTGCAAAAAGGCGATTCCGTTTGGCTGGTTACGCGCAAGGGCAAGGGTATGCTCGCCGGCATGCGTGCCTTGCCCGATGATGGCTGGAGTGCTCAAAAGGACGGCAATGCCATTGCGCCTTTTCATGCCGAATGGCGGTCAATACCGCTGACTGTCGTGCATAGCTTCACGCATTTCACGCTTTTGCTCAATGTTGCCGTTACGGCATCGCCACCCAAGGATGTGAATTTGGGAGAGGGGATCTACTGGCCGTTAAATTCGCTCGACAAGGCGGGCTTGCCAACCTTATTCAGCAAGGCAGTAAAGGCGGTTCTTGCCGTGGGAGAGAAATGATGGAATTTCACGCAATCGAGCAGCACATACTCGCCCGCCGCAGTTTTTTGTCCTTGGGTGGTCGGCTCGCGGCGCTGGGCGCTGCTACTGCCTTTTATCCGGCTCACCTCTGGGCGGCTACTGCTGCAGAAAAATATCCAACAATAAAATCACAGTTTGATGCATATGTGTCGAGCAGGAAGCTCGCAGGTATGGCCGCAGCTATTGGACGCGGCACAGCGGCTGCTGATGTGATTGCTGTTGGAACTATTGCGCAGGGTGACGCGACACCGGTTGACATTGATACTCTATGGCGCGTTTATTCCATGACGAAGCCAATTACCGGCATGGCGGCGATGATCCTGATCGGCGAGGGCAGGATGGGGCTCGATCAGCCCATCGCTGATTTCCTGCCGGAATTTGCCAACATGACGGTGCTGAATGATCCAGCAACGAGCCTGACCGCGGTTCCAGCCAAGTCGCAGATCACGGTTAGGCACCTTTTGACGCACACTGCCGGCCTTGGTTACTCGATAATTACCAAGGGACCGTTGCTCAATGCCTATCTTGACGGCGGGATCACGCCTGGAATTGTAAGTCGTTTCCCCATTCCCGGCGCACCGCCGAGCAGTCCGACACCGGATTTAAAGACATTTTCTGAACGACTTGCAAAGTTGCCATTGATTGCAGAGCCAGGAACCAAATGGAGCTATTCGATCTCACTTGATTTGATGGGGCGCGTGATCGAAGCCGCAAGCGGTATGGATTTCGAAGCCTTCCTCCAGACCCGGATATTCAATCCGCTCAAGATGACCAGCACCTACTTCCAAGTGCCTGTTTCTGAAACGAAACGATTCGTGACCAATTATGCCCCGGTGAATGGAATATTGTTTCCGCTCGATCCCGCAGCAACCAGTATATATCTCGACAAGCCAGCCTTTGCTTTCGGCGGCGCAGGGCTGGTATGTTCAGCGCGTGATTATGACCGCTTCCTGGCAATGCTGCTCAACGGCGGCACATTGGACGGCGTCACCATTATGTCGCCCCAGACGGCGGCACTCGGCATGTCCAATCTGCTTCCAGACGGCGCCAGCACCGAGGGAACCTTTGCAGCTGGATCAGGATTTGGCGCTGGTGGCCGTGTAGGCATCGGCGATCAGGCAGGATCTTATGGTTGGGGTGGAGCTGCCGGCACTGTCGCGTTCGTCGACCGCAAACGCAACGTGCGTGCAACGGGCATGGCGCAGTACATGCCAAGTGAAGTCTATCCGCTTCATTCTGATTTTGCAAAATGGGTCATCCAGGACCTTGACGCATGAGGCAGATAGTTTGACGCCTCCCGGTTTTACAGGTTCGCCGCTCGACCGCATTGATCATGTCCGCAATGATGCAGAGGCTTATGGTGTGCTTCTCTGCGATTGGCGTGCCCGAGTACTGAGTCTTGATGGCCTGGACCCATTGGTGGCGTCAGAAGGCGGGCTGCTTTGGCATTCGATGGCCGACATCGCCGAAGACGTTGAACTTATCTTGCTTGGCCTTTTCGACAACAAGCCACATTTCGTGCAGCTCGTTGACGTAACTGGCGATGCCTTTCGGTCGCCGGCAACCTGGCGTGCGCTTAACATACTACCCGCCGAGGACGCGGCGATTTATGGAACCGCGCGCAGCCTGATCGAGTGGCACAACAGCCATAAGCATTGTGGGCGCTGTGGCCATAAGACTGCGCTGTTTCGTGCAGGATGGGGACGCAAGTGCCCCAATTGCAGCACGGAGCATTTTCCGCGGACTGATCCTGTTGTCATCATGCTGGCTGAATATGAGGGCAAGGCGCTGGTCGGGCGGCAGTCGCGGTTCCCTCCAGGCAATTATTCGGCGCTCGCGGGGTTCCTCGAACCAGGCGAAAGCGTTGAAGAGGCTGTTCGCCGTGAAATTCATGAGGAAGCCGGCATTACCTGTGGTGCGGTGCGCTACGTGACGAGCCAGCCCTGGCCGTTTGGCGGTTCGCAATTGATGATCGCCTGCATCGCGGATGCGCTGAATGACACGATCACGCTTGATACCAATGAGCTTGAAGACGCGATGTGGATCACCAAGGAGGAGGGCAGGGCAGCGCTGCGCAACGACGAACAGCGTCGGTTCACAGCGCCGCCGCCTTTTGCGATTGCGAATAGCCTGCTTCGCCACTGGGTGACTGATTGATGCAAGAAGCCGTTGGATTGCGTATCGATATTGTGTCAGACATAGTCTGCCCCTGGTGCATCATCGGCTACAAGCAAGTTGAAATGGCAATCGCGATGCTGGACACCGCGATTTCACCAGAATTTTGGTGGCACCCGTTCGAACTCAACCCAAATATGCCACCCGAGGGCCAAGATGTCGGCGAACATATCATGCAAAAATACGGGAGCACGGTCGAGCAGTCGAATGTCAGCCGTCTAAGGCTCCGAGAAATCGGCGCAGGCCTCGGTGTTAATTTCAGTCAATCTGCGTCACGTCGGATATACAACACGTTCGAGGCCCATAAGCTGTTGTATGTCGTCGGGGCTGAACATGGTTGGCGAAAGCAAACCGAATTGAAGTTGGCAATGTTTTTGGCCTATTTTGAACAGGATCGCGATGTCAGTGATGAAGCTGTTCTGCTCGATATTGCCCAGTCCATTGGGCTCGACAGGTCCGCGAACGCCGCATGGCTTGCAGACGCTTCGCTCGGTGCCAAGGTGCGCGCAGAGGAGGCTCACTGGCTCGACCAGAACATTACCGGCGTGCCAGCCATAATTTTCGACGAGGCCTTCATGGTGCCAGGCGCGCAAAGCGCCGAAACCTTCGCGGGGATCATCAGCAAAGTACTGGCCAAAAGGGTCTAAACCTACAGACGGCATGTGCCATGTCGCGCTAGCAGATTGTCCATGTCCGCATTGTCACCGAGACCAAAAACAAGTTTTCGCAGATCGAGCAGTGCGTTTTTAGCGTCGGTCCGGTATAATTGTCCGGCCTACCCTCATCGGTGCAAATAGGCTGCAACTTGTAAGGTTGCACGAAGCAGGATGGCCGAGACAGTGATGTCCCTCTCTTGAGCAGAGGTCTCAACCGGTCATGAGCACTCTCAGATAAGACCCATTTTCATAAGCTCGCCGAGCATTTTTGGGGACATCCGGTCCAGATCGTCAGTGTCGCCAGCGCCAAGGTCAGGAGGTGAATCATTTTCAGAAAGATAACGCCAGCCCTGGTGCGCGCGCTTTGGAATCGAGCGCACCGGGACAAGGCGCGGCTCCAATCTTATCCAGTGACGCCCCGCGCCATTTTCGCTAAAACCGATAATTGGACTACGACCAATGATTGCGTGCGCATGTATCCAGTACAGCGATCCCCCGGCCATCTCTTCTATACGCTTTGGCAAGTACCGAGTTGTCAGTCTCACTTCGCCGTCGGCGGCGTGGGACTCCAGGCGATTGCGTAGGTCTGCGGCACCTGTTGCACCAAATGCAATTTTGGTCATGTTCAATGGCATGAAGTATACGTGGTTGCCTTGCGGCTATCCTGCAAGCCCGCTGAATACCGCCAAGCCAAGGAATATCAAAAAACCCATGGAATCAGTGATCATTGTCACGAAGATTGAACTCGATACAGCCGGATCCTGGTCGAGGCGGTCCAGCAAGACTGGGATGGCAACCCCAGACAGGCCTGCAAGTGCAATGTTGCACAATATCGCCGTGCCAATCACTCCCCCAAGGAGCCAGTTACTAAAGACAAGCCCCGCTCCAAGCCCCGCAATGATCGCGATGGTAGCGCCGATTAACAAGGCAACGCGAATCTCGCGCCAGATCGAGCGCACGGTATTGGACTGCGTTAACTGGTTGGTGGCAAGAGCACGAACGGTAACCGCCAATGTCTGCGTTCCTGCATTTCCACCAATCGATGCCACTATTGGCATCAATATTGCCAGTGCCACCATCGCTTCTATCGCAGCGCCGAATTGGAAGATGATGAAAGAGCCAACCATTGCCGTGCCCAAGTTCGCAATCAACCAGCGAACACGCGCCTTGTAGCTGTCCGAAATTGGTTCGTTGATATCGCCGTCGCCTGCACCAGACAGCCGCAAAATATCTTCGTCGGCTTCCTCTTGAATGATGTGAACGATGTCATCGGCCGTGATGACGCCTACGAGTCGGCCCGCTCCGTCAACAACTGCAGCGGAAATGAGGGCGTATTTCTGGAATCGTAGGGCAACCTCTTCCTGGTCCATATCAACCGGAATCAATGTCTGTTCTCGTTGCATCAACTCATTGACTTGGACATTGCGCTGGCTGCGCATGATCCAGCTGAGTTTGCACGTTCCGACTGGTTTGTGTTGTGGGTCGACCACAAATACTTCCCAGAAATCGGTGGTAAGGTCGTGATGGTCGCGCAGATAGTCGATGAGCTGACCAACCGTCATGTGCTCGGGAACCGCAACAAGCTCGCGCTGCATGATGCGGCCAGCCGATTCCTCGGGATAGGATAGCGCATCCTCGATAACAGCCCGGTCTTCAGGATCGAGTTCGGCAAGGACCGCCCGCTGGTCCTCGGCTTCCATGTCCTCAATGATCGCAACAGCATCATCGGTGTCAAGTTGCCCGGCAAGGTCGGCTACCTGGGCTGCAGGGAGGGCTTCGATGATGTCTTCACGGACATAGTCATTGACCTCGGCCAGCACTTCGGCGCTCATGAGATCGCCGAGGCTGACCGCGAGTTCGCCACGTCGTTCAGAAGAGGTCAGTTCTAAAAGGTCAGCAATATCGGCTTCGTGCAAGGGTTCTACCAGGCGATGCACCTCATTGAGATCCCCTTGCGCCACCGCGTCAAGTACCCGATCAACAAAGTCGCGTGTCAGGCGGTTGTCCTCGTCAAGTGTCTCGACTATATCGTCGTCCACATGAATGGGGTCGGCAGTTTCGCTAGTCATATGCGGCCTTCCCTTTGGGTTGTTGGGTATCTACCGGCCTTCTCCTACGCAGGCCGTGTCAAAATGCAATGATTTTGGCTTCCCTCTTCCCGGCGCTTCGCCTAGGGCATCGCCCAACATCTCTAGATTGCCAAAGGACTGCATTATGGCCGACGAAACACTTACACTTTCCCTCGACAGCGGAGACGTTGTCATCAAGCTGCGCCCCGATCTCGCCCCCAATCATGTTGCACGTATCAAGGAACTGGCCAGTGAAGGCTTCTATGACGGCATCAAGTTCCACCGGGTAATTCCAGGTTTCATGGCGCAGGGTGGTTGCCCCAGTGGCACGGGCATGGGTGGATCATCGAAACCTGATCTCGCCCAGGAATTCAATGCCGAGCCACATGTCCGCGGCGTGTGCTCCATGGCACGCTCGAGCAATCCTAACAGTGCGAACAGCCAATTCTTCATCTGCTTTGATGATGCGACTTTTCTCGACAGGCAGTACACTGCATGGGGCAATGTAATCAGCGGCATGGAACATGTCGATGCGCTTCCCAAAGGTGAGCCGCCAGCAAATCCCGGCATCATCAAGAAAGCGACTGTCGCCTAAGCGATACGAAAACGCCCTTCGACGACCGTTACGCATCGGCCTGAGAGCCATGCACGGTCGCCGTCGAGGCGACATTCCAGATACCCGCCTCGGGTCGATGCCTGGTAGGCAGTAAAATTATCTCGGCCGAGTTCTGCCGCCCAATAAGGCGTCAATGCAGCATGGGCACTTCCCGTGACACTATCCTCGTTGACCCCGGCGCCGGGTACAAAAACTCGGCTGATGATGTCGCTTTCTTTCCCCGGGGCCGTTGCCGTGAAGCTGTCATCGCCCATCTGCGCAAGTACCTGCATATCGGGCGTCAGTGCCAATATCTCGTCTGCGGTTTCGTAACGGAACAGGTTGTAATGGTCTGCATTACGCCGCATCTCTAGCGGCTTACCCCCCATGGCAAGCATCATCTCTGGTAAGTCGACGGGCTGCGTTGGTATTGCTGGCAGGCCAACGGCATAGCCAGTCCCATTGCGGTTGACTTCGAGAATGCCAGCTTTGCGGGTACGAAACGTCACGCGGTCGATATCAGGGTTCTGGCTTAGAATAACGTGCCCGCTTGCGAGAGTCGCGTGGCCACACAGCCTTATTTCCACAAGTGGTGTGAACCAGCGAAGTTCAAAATCGGCTACTCCCGTCAAATCGGGGACATAGAATGCCGTTTCCGCGAAGTTGTTTTCCTCCCCGATCGCCTGGAGCACTGCATCTTCGAGCCAGCCGTCCAATGGCATGACGGCGGCTTGATTGCCAGTAAACGGTCTATCCGCGAAGGCGTCTACATGAAAATAGGGAAGGTCAGTCATGGCGGTGAGCGTGTCCGGCATCTTGTTCGTCTGAGTGTTCAATCGTTTCTGAAGGGATGTAGCCGATTTCATCCTTGTGCCCCTCAGGGTCCGGATGAATGAGTACTTCGACCCCTGGAAATTCACGCATGAGCTCTTCTTCGATTTCGTCCATTATTGCATGAGCAGCAAGGACAGTCATGTTCGGATCAACCCAGACATGGAACTGGCAGAAATCGTGCACCCCGCTGGTACGCGTGCGCATGTCATGGATTCCCCTCAGCGCGGGGTGCCGCATCGCGACGTCGATAAAGCGCTGGCGCTTTTCTGCGGGCCATTCCCGGTCAAGCAGCTGATCCAGTGCCATGCGCGCAGACCGGGTTGCTCCCCAGATCAGCCACAGCGCGATGCCGATACCAAACACCGCATCTGCTCCTTGAACCCGAAGCATCGTGTCGAGCACTATTGCGATGATAACTGCGCCATTTAGCAACAGGTCGCTTTGATAGTGCACATGATCAGCATGTATCGCGACTGAACCCGTTTGTTTCACGACGTGACGCTGATATGCCAAAAGACCAACCGTGGCCACGATTGCAATAAGGGACACGCCTATACCATATTCGGGATGGGATGTTGCTTCGCCGTTTCCAAGCCTGACGATTGCGCGCCAGCCAATCAACGATGCTGACATGAATATCAGCACGACCTGAACAAGCGCAGAAAGGGCTTCGGCTTTCCCATGTCCAAAGCGATGGTCATCGTCTGCAGGCATTGCGGCATATCGAACGCTGAACAATGTCAAAAGCGATGCAAGTACGTCAAAGCCTGTGTCAGCAAGCGAACCCAGTAATGCAACAGAACCCGTTTCTGCCGCCGCATAGATTTTTAAGGCGAGCAGAAATAGCGCCATGCTCACGCTTGCAATAGCGGCCCGCATGGTGAGGTTACCATGCGCTTCATGATGGTGATTGTGGGCAAGACCCATTAAAGCGCACTCATGGATATAGCATCCCTGCATTCCATGTCTCGCCAGTCCGTTCGTGCACCCATCGCTCGTGAAGGCGGAACTCGCGATCTTGCCAAAACTCGATGCGCGTCGGGGTCACCATCCAGCCTGACCAATGAGGCGGACGAGGAACGGCTATCCCATCGAATCGGTTTTCGACTTGCGCAAATCGTGCTTCAAATGTCGCCCGGTCGGCAAGCGGGCGAGATTGATCAGATGCCCAGGCACCCAGCTGCGAATTGCGCGAACGTGTCGCGAAATAGGCGTCAGCGGTCACATTATCGACAGGAGTGGCTTGTCCTTCTATTCGGACCTGTCGCCGCAGCGATTTCCAGTGAAAGAGCAAGGCAACTTGAGCATTTTGGCTCAATTGCATCGCCTTGCGGCTTTCAAAATTCGTGTAGAATATGAAGCCGCCATGCGTCCCGAGTTCGCGTCCATGACCTTTGAGTAAAACCATTCGCACTGACGGTTGCCCATCGGCACCCGTGGTTGCGAGCGCCACCGCATTGGAATCATTGATTTCAGTGGTGCGCGCTTCCGTATACCAGCTGTCAAATACGTCAAAGGGGTCAGAATTTTCCATGGTGGAGCGATAGACCGGACTGGTGGGGGATAAAAGGGGTTTGGAAGAGTTTTCTCAAGATCACCCATAGGATTGCACCAAGGACCAACATTTCATGGTAAGATCTCGCGCCTTCCATTGATGGTGCGCATGTGTCGACGCCGAAATGTGAGATCATCTTGGAGATAGCGAGATCCCACGACAATCTTCCTTGACTTGAGCGACATCTAAGCGGCAGGCGTGAGAAATATTTTTTGAGCAGCCTGCAGGTGGAAGTGTCATCCAAAAGCTCGTGCGCCTGAAAATGGTCGCCATGTCGATTTTCTTGTTTGAATGAACAGGCGGATTGGCCATCTTTTAGGAAGAAAAACGAGAAGCATCGGACTGGCTTTTGACCGATTGAACATGCCGAGCATTAGAATTTTCGATGGCGCCGAGTTGACATAGTCGTCACAATACCGATTTAGAGATATAGAGACGTAACACAGGGACCGAAATGGCTGATCCATATTCCATATTGGGCGTGTCAAAGAACGCAGATGCCAAGGCGATCAAGACCGCCTACCGTAAGCTTGCCAAGGAATTGCATCCGGACAAGCACCCCGACAATCCAAAGGCAGCCGACAAGTTCAGCGACGTGACGCGCGCCTATGACCTTTTGTCAGATGAAGGCAAGCGCGCTCAGTATGATCGCGGCGAAATTGATGAAAATGGTCAGCAGCGCGGATTTGGCGGCGGCGGGTTTGGAAGTGGCGGCGCAGGCCCAGGCGGCTCAAACTTCGAATTTGGTTCCGGCGGCATTGACTTGGGCGATATCTTTGATGGCCTGTTTGGAGGCGGTGGCGCGCAAGCGCGACCAGGCCCACGCCCTCAGCCCGGACCGCCGCCAAAGGGCGCCAATATCGCTTATGACCACCTGGTGTCTTTCACTGATGCCGCGACGCTTGAGCCACAGCGGATCACATTGCGTGACGGAAAGACGGTCGAGTTCAAATTGCCCAAGGGTGTCGTTGCAGGGCAGCAGATCCGGATACCGGGCAAGGGTCAGCCTGGGCCAGGCGGGCATGGCGATGCGATGGTCACACTTAAAATTGGCAAACATCCGCATTTTACGCGTGATGGGGACCATATTCGCATAGATCTTCCCATATCGCTGAAGGAAGCCGTGCTTGGCGGAAAAGTTAAGGTTCCGACGGTAGATGGCGCAGTGATGTTGACCGTGCCACCCAAGACCAACTCTGGTGCAACATTGCGCATCAAGGGGCGTGGATTTATAAATAAAGCCGGCGAACGCGGCGACCAACTGGTTACACTGATGATTCATTTGCCGACCGATGCGCAGGATCTGGCTAAGCTGGGTGATGTCCTGGGGGACGATGCAACGGTTCGCGCGGGAATGAATGTCTGAACATTCCCCCCTGTCGCCTGAGGCGCGCGCGCATAAACCGGTTGCCGAGGTTTCAGCGGAAAGTGAAGCGAGTTGGTTCTCGCATCTGGGCGTTCCCTACAAGGTCTTCGAGGTCTTGAAGCGAGTGACGACGGGGGTTTACAGCGAAGGCTTCGTGCACGCCGGGAATTTTGCCTATTTGTCGCTTGTCGCTCTTTTTTCCTTTTGCATTGTGGCGGCAGCGATCGCAGGTGGACTTGGGCAAACACAATCCGGCATAGCGCTGATCGAGGCATTTTTCCAAACAGTCCCGCCTGGCGTTGCAGAGGCACTGCGCGGTCCAGTCGAAAATGCCATGACGACACGTTCAGGCCCGCTGCTATGGTTTGGCGCTATCGTGAGCTTATGGACGACCGCAAGCCTAATCGAGACAC